>NZ_CP147020.1:4105000-4405000 GCF_037126435.1 Bernardetia sp. ABR2-2B
CGGAAGATTCATGGTTAAGGAACTAGGCAAATTTACCCTGTAACTTCGGGAGAAGGGGTGCCGTCTTATAGCGATATAAGCGGCTGCAATAAAAAGGTCCAAGCGACTGTTTAACAAAAACACAGGGCATTGCGAAATCGTAAGATGAAGTATAATGCCTGACACCTGCCCGGTGCTTGAAGGTTAAGAGGGGAGCTTAGGGGTAACCCAAAGGTTTGAATCGAAGCCCAAGTAAACGGCGGCCGTAACTATAACGGTCCTAAGGTAGCGAAATTCCTTGTCGGGTAAGTTCCGACCTGCACGAATGGTGTAACGACTTGGACACTGTCTCAACCATGATTCCGGTGAAATTGAAGTATCGGTGAAGATGCCGATTACCCGCAGCGGGACGAAAAGACCCCGTGAACCTTTACTATAGCTTCGCATAGTTGTTGAATACAGAATGTGTAGGATAGGTGGGAGACTTTGAAGTTGCGTCGCTAGGCGTGATGGAGTCATTGTTGAAATACCACCCTTTCTGTATTTGTCATCTAACCTTGCAAAAGGGACGGTGCGTGGTGGGTAGTTTGACTGGGGTGGTCGCCTCCGAAAGTGTAACGGAGGCTTCCCAAGGTTTCCTCAATACGGTTGGTAATCGTATGTAGCGTGTAATGGCATAAGGAAGCTTGACTGCAAGACAAACAGGTCGAGCAGGTACGAAAGTAGGGCATAGTGATCCGGCGGTTCTGTGTGGAAAGGCCGTCGCTCAAAGGATAAAAGGTACTCCGGGGATAACAGGCTGATCTCCCCCAAGAGCTCATATCGACGGGGAGGTTTGGCACCTCGATGTCGGCTCGTCACATCCTGGGGCTGGAGAAGGTCCCAAGGGTTGGGCTGTTCGCCCATTAAAGTGGCACGCGAGCTGGGTTCAGAACGTCGTGAGACAGTTCGGTCTCTATCTGCTGTGGGCGTAGGAAATTTGCGAAGATCTGACTTTAGTACGAGAGGACCGAGTTGGACAAACCTCTAGTGTATCAGTTGTGGTGCTAACTGCATTGCTGAGTAGCTACGTTTGGAACAGATAAGCACTGAAAGCATCTAAGTGCGAAACTGACTTCAAGATGAGATTTCCCTTAAGAAACGTTAAAGATGATGACGTAGATAGGTTGCAGGTGGACGCTTAGAAATAAGTGGAGCTGAGCAATACTAATTTTTCAGTAGTCTTTTGTTAGTGTAGGTTTTCTGATATGCAAACAGAGAATCATAGTTTTTAGAATGTACTATACATCTTATTTTGTTAAAGAACTTTTTAAGAAATTGCTAAAGATTTACAAGAGTAAATCTTTACTTAAGATAAAGGGTGATTATAGCATAGGGGTACACGTCTTTCCATTCCGAACAGAGCCGTTAAGCCCTATTGCGCCGATGGTACTGCGCTATTCGTGGGAGAGTAGGTCATCGCCCGTCATTATATGGACAGATACAGGATTAATAAAGTGAATGTATTTGTGTTGGAAACAAAAATAAAATAAAGCCTTTGTAACATTAGTTATGAAGGCTTTTTTTGTGAATAAAATAATTTTTAATTTTAGTAATTACACAGGTTTTTACTAAGAAGTTATTTTAAGAATAGGTTTTCAAAATCTGTATTCTTAAATAACTTTTAAACTTAGTTATTATTTAAAAATTGTATATCAGTATTTTATAAATATTTTTTCCTTTCTACTTGACTGATTTTTAATATGGATAGGTTAGATTCCACAAGTTCTTCAGCTTCTATTTTTGATTATTTGAAGCTTCATTCAATTGTACTGATTTGGGGGGTTACAGCTATTTTAGGAAAGTGGGTTACTATTCCTGCTGTTGAAACTGTTTTATACAGAACTTTAATATCAGCTATTGTTCTAGCTTTTTTTGTAAAGAAAAATGAGTGGAAAATCTCTTCAAAATTTATTTTTCAACTACTCTTTACGGGAATGATTGTGGGAGCACATTGGATTACATTCTTTGCAGCAGCCAAAGTAGCCAATGTTTCTATTTGTTTAGTCGGACTTTCTACGGCATCACTTTGGACAGCATTTATAGAACCTGTTTTTAATAAGAAAAAAGTAAAATTATATGAAGTGTTTTTAGGACTTGTTATTATTGGAGGTCTATATGTAATTATGAAAGCTGACTTAGAAAATGATATGATATTGGGACTTATCTTAGGAGTTATTTCTGCTATTTTAGCGGCTCTATTTTCTACAATTAATGGTAAATTAACTCATCTGGCTGAACCAAACACGATTACCGTTTTGGAGATGAGTGGTGCATCTATTGGAATTATTTTATTTCTTCCCTTTTATTCAGTTTACTTTACAGGTACTGAAGGAATTGATATAGTTTTAAAGAATAACACAGTTTATTTTCAAGAAGGTGAGTGGTTTTTTGATGTTATTAATTCAATATATCTTAATACTGATATTGTGATGATTTTTGCCCTTGCTATTATTTGTACGGTATATACTTATTCTGTAAGTATTGAACTTTTACGAAGAATGACTGTCTTTGTAACCAATTTAACTATTAATCTAGAACCCGTTTATGGAATAGTTTTGGCCGCTATTTTTTTTAATGAGCATGAAAAAATGGACTCTAGTTTTTATATTGGTGCAGCAATTATTTTATTATCTGTTCTTTCTTACCCTATTTTTAACTATACAAACAAGAAAATAAAAAAGAAAAAAAGTAAATTAAAATAATTTATAAGTAAAAATGCTACAAACGAATACCTAAAAGTGTAATATCATCACGCTGAGGTGCTGTACGTTGATGTTGTTCTAATAGAAGTTCTAATTTCTGCTTTTGTTTTGCTGTTGGAAGTTCTGATACTTTTTCTAATTGTTCTATTATCGTATTTGAACCAACTTTTTGACCTTGTAAATCTGACTGGTCTGCAAAACCATCGCTCATCATATAAATCATTGAGCTATTTTTTAGCATAACTGTTTTTTCTTTAAAACGATTGTCTCGTTTTTTACTTCTACGTCCACCGATAGACATTCGATCGCCCTTGAGTTTTATAAGCTGATGATTTTCTACATAATACATAGATTGTTTAGCTCCTGCAAAAGTAATTTTATTTCCCTCTTCAGTTTTATCTAAACAAAAAATAGATATATCCATTCCATCATCATTTTTAGCTTTTTCTTGTTGAAGTGCAGCACGAACATCTTGATGTAATTTTTCTAAAATCTTGGCAGGAGAAAAAATACGTTCGATAGTAACAATTTCGTTCAAAAGAGCATTTCCTATCATAGACATGAAGCCACCTGGGACACCATGTCCTGTACAATCTACAATGGCTACAAAAGTTTTTCCTTTGTAATTTACTACCCAATAAAAATCTCCACTCACAATATCTTTAGGCTTAAAAATCACAAAATACTCATCAAAAAGTCGATTCATTTCCTCTGGAGTAGGCAAAACAGCCTGTTGAATAGTAAGAGCATAACGAATTGAATCTGTAATATTTCTATTCTTTTCTTGAATAATTTCATAGGATTTAGCATTACTCTGTGCAATAGAAATGTAAGCTGCTAAGGCTTCTAAAATTACAACATCTTCTTTTTTATAAGCATTTTTTCTAAATGATTGTACTGTTAAAACACCGACTGTTGTTTCATTGATTACTAAAGGAACATAAATAAGAGATTTAGGCATTTTACCCATATCTAAGTATTTTAATTGAGAGTTTTGTTCAAAATATTCCTCCAAATCATTTATTAGTATAGATTTTTTCTTAGTAAAACTCTGAACTGAAAATCTATTTACTTGAGAAAGAGAATCACTATGAGCAGCAAGTAATTCTCCGTGTTCTATATAATTTTTAAACTCTATCTTACTTTCTTTTTTCTTATAAGTTCCTATTCCAAAGCCTTCTACTGGCATGAGTGCCAAAATATTTTGATAAATAGTTTGGACAAGTGTATCTGTTTGAAGTTTTGCAGTAATTTTTTGTCCAATTTCTCCTACTTTGTGGATTTGTTCGTAAGACTCTGTGATAGCTTGGCGTTGTTCTTCGATTCTATCTCTTTGTGATTCAATTTCTTCTTTTTGTTGATTAATTTCTGCTGTACGCTGTTGTACAGTTTCTTCTAATTTGAAATTTTGTCTTTTAATTCTTCCTACTTGATAACGGTAAGCTAAAAATACCAAAATCAAGAATAATAGAATTAAACCTATCCAAAAATAAGCTGTTTGATAGAAAAAAGGCTTAATCTTAAACTTTACAGTAGCCACTTCTTCGCTCCAAACTCCATCATTATTTGCAGCCATTACTTCAAAAGTGTATTCTTTTGGCAACAAGCCTGTGTAGAGCGCATCTCTTTCATTAGTAACTTCTATCCAATCTTCATCAAAACCCTTTAAACGATATTTGAACTGCATATCTGATGGGGAGACAAGACTTAATCCTGTAAAGTGAAAAAGAATACGTTTTGCTCCTGCTTCCACAATTATTTTCTCATCTTTTTGCGAAGGAAATGAATAGTTAATACTATCTACTGCCATGTTTAATATATAAACAGGTGGAGGAAGTGAATTTTCTACTATTTTAGTAGGGTTAATCATAGATAGACCACCAATAGTAGGAAACCACATCTGCCCTTGACTATCTTTAAGAAAATGTACTGCTCCCGTACACTCTTCTTCTTTCATTCCATCACTTCTATCAAAAACTTTTGTTTCTAAAGTATTTCTTTTTCCTTGAAAATAATCTGTTACTGAATTTCTATCTATCCGAATTACACCTGAAGAAGAAGACAGCCATAAATCACCATTACTATCCTCACGAATATCAAAAACAGCATCAACAGGAAAACCATTAGAGAGACTGAAAATATGAATTTTGTTGATATCGTTTGGTGAAATAGCAACTAATCCAGAATTAGCACAAACCCAAAGAATTTTTTTGGAGTCATAGCGAGCAGAAAAAGCAAGATTAGAAGGCAAACCTTCTGTTTGTGTATAAACTTTACTTACTTTTCTTGTTTTGAGGTTTATAATATTTATACCTGCATCATTTGTAGAAACAATCAGTTTACCGTCTAGAGTAGGTTCTATTCCCATTACAAAATTGGAAGTCAATCCATCATCTTTTGTAAATGGAATCCATTTTTGTTCAGAGGCTGAATATTCATCTAGTCCACCACCACGAGTTCCTATCCATATATTTCCATTCACACTTTGAGTGATTACTCTGACTTGATTATCAGTAAGCCCATCTTCAGTAGTAAAAAGTTTTTCACTTCCGTCAGAAGAAATACGCAATACTCCAGCATAAGAACCTACCCAAATATTACCTTCTCTATCTTTGAAAATATTTCTTAAGCGATCAATAGAAAGAGGAGTTTTGAATGTATATGTACCTACATTTTGATTTTTGATAGTATTCATGATTCCTGCATCAGAGCCAACCCAATATACTCCTTTTTCTACTTCTTGTATTGAGCTAACTGAAACAGAAGCCAAGCCTTGTTGAACTGTATAGTTTACAAACTTTCCATCTTTTAAGCGTATAAGACCTGCTCTATACATTGCTAACCAAATATTTCCCTCTCTGTCTGTACTGACATTCATAACATTATTATGAGGTAGTCCATTTTCGGTATTTAGGACTTCATACTGATTAGTAAGAGGATTTTTTCTGAATAGACCAGCACTTGTAGCAAACCAAATACTACCTTCTTTATCTTCTATAATATCATTGATTGTAACACCTTCTAATTCCTTTATGACCTTAGATTTACCATTTCGGATACGATTCACTCCATTTATAGTTCCTACCCAAAGCGTATTCGTTTTATCTAATAAAAGTCCTGTAATTACATCATTTGAAAGTAAACCATTTTCTACATTATACTTTTCTACAATTTCATTTTGATAAGCAAATAAGCCTTTACCTTCTGTTCCTATCCAAATAGTATGATTAGCACCACTTTTACCATATTGAATCTCATTAATAGAAATAGAATTTATTTCAGAAATAGCAGTAAAGGGTGTGAAAATACCATCTTTATAAACTATTATACCATTTCCTCTTGTTCCTATCCATAAGGAGCCATCTTTCACTTTTAGGATAGATTCAATAGAGTAATTTGGATAATTGCCTTTTGTAGTTTCAGTAGTATAAAAATTAAAGTCATGGTTTTTTTGTACTATGAGTCCACTACCATGTGTACCTACCCAAAGTGAATCATCTTCTGTTTGATAAATAGCTGAAATAGAGCTATTAGTAAGATAAGGAAGGTTTTTTTTGTCGAAAATTTTAAATTCTACACCATCAAAACGAATTAAGCCATTGTAGGTACTTGCCCAAATAAAGCCATCTTTGGATTGATAGACATAATTTAAAGTATTAGTAGGAAGACCTTCTTTGGTTGTCCATTGGTCAATTATATATTGTGAAATTTGCTTTTTAGGGTCTAGAGCAAAACCAAGAGTTGGGGAAAGGATATAAGAAACTAAACCTAGGGACAATATAAGGGATATCGTCAATAAATTAGGTTTATAAAACCTTTTAAAAAAGCAAGAAATACTATTAACAAGTAGATTGGGTATCACGTTAAAGTTATTCGGCTGATGAACAGAGAAAAAATAATAGATTGATTTTATTGATAGAATAAACAGTTACAAGAGCTACTTTCCTCCTGCTCCACCTCCGTATCGTCCTGTACCAAATACATACACTCCATAGTAGGTACTTCGATAAGTTCTGTCACGACAGTTTCCCCATCTATCACGCATGTTTTCAGGACAGTTTTCATTAAGGTCTTTAATGAGGTCTTTATCGTGAGCTGTGCTTAATCCCAAACTACTTTTTGAAGCTGCATAAGTAGTAAAGAGAAGGAAAAATAGTCCACCAAAGACGATAAATTTTGTAAGTAGTGACATAGTTTTTGTTTTGAAAATGAAATTTTAAAATCTAACAAGATATTTAATTTATTCTTCTGATTCTGCATTTATTCCTGCATAAATATATTTCTCTCTGATAGTTCTTCCTATTTTACCAAAGCTGATAAGTAAAGCTAAAATGGTAAGAAAACCACTTAACATCAAAAAATATCTACTAAGTAGTGCGCCTTCATTTACTGTAAAATTAATGATAGCTTGTGATTTGGTTAGGTTAGTAAAATAGGTAGAATCTGTTTTGGCATAAATACGGGCAAAATATTCTCCTTCTTCTGTAAACTTAAAGTATTTAGAAGAAGAAGTTTCTGATTCAGTCCAATTACCTTCATCATATCCTGATTCATACCAAAAATCACTTTCTACTGCATTAATGACATTCTTTTCTTTATCTAAAAGCTCAACAACAATATACATTCCCTGATTTTGAGTGCTTTTAAAATTTACACTCCATTCTATGTTGTAATTTGTACTTGTATCATCTATTTTGATAGGTTTGGATAAATAACCTTCTTTTTTATCGATATTTTTTGTATCAACTTTTGTTGAAGAAATAGGCGTTCCATCAGAAAAAAGAGAAACCAAAAAGATTAAAAAAGCTATTGCTGCTGCTGCACTTGTTACTTTACGAATGGTAGAAAAACCATTATCTCTTTCTTTGTAGGTATCGATGAATGGATTTCCTTCAAGAGCTTGATATAACTCTTCTTTAGAAATTTTCTTTTCTGCTGAAAATTCTTTCCAACCATCTCCTTGCTCAACAGTATAACTCCACATTCCCTCTTGATAAGTAGCAAAATGAGTTTGAGTTCCAACTGCATAAGGGTCTTCTTTTTCAGTCTTGCCTTCAAAAAACTCTAAAAATAAAGAACCATATTCAGTAACCCTGTAATCTGCTCTTCCTTCATAAAAGTTAGTAAAAAGCTCTAAATTAGTAGGGTCTGCATCTGTTTTATCAACAGTAACAGGCATTCCTAGTGAATATCCTTCCTTATCCTCATTTAAATAAAAACGCTCACTTTTTCCTTCTTGGGTGTTTTGTAAAATATAGGTGTCCGAATACCAAGTTTCATTACTATATCCAGAACCCTCATCGCTGGTATAATATTCTTTATGTGCTGAACGATAGCGCAGACGTGCTGTAATTATAAATTCTTTTTCTTCTAAATGCAGAATCTGACCTACTCTTAGGAAGCTGTAATAAGGAAAATCATCCGTTTTAAGACTTTCATTAAGCGTTCGATTAAAAGCTAAATCTGAAGCCACTCCACAATTGTAACAGTACAAGTAGCGTACATCTTCGTCCCAAGCATAATTTGTATGCTGACAACTCGGACACACTTTGGGGTTAGTAAAGTTTCCTGTTTTTTTGAGTATGGTAGGAGTATTCAAAAGTAATTACAGTTTAGTTTGAGTCTAATTTTTAATTTGTTGCTTTTCAGTATCTTGACTTGCTTTTGATTAAGTATTAGCATCAAGAATAAGAAATATGATGTAATATAATCAATAAACCAAAATACTACAAATAATTGGGAGTATAAAAGGATAATAAAGAGATGATTAAGTTTGTTGAAGATGAATTATTATCAAAAACTAATGAAAAAGAAATTGTATAATTCAGATAATTTTATAGAAATGCAACCTATTTTGCTTTGTTCTCGTTTAGATAGATAGGTGTTAATCTTTAAATAATACAATTTTTATTTCAGCTCTATTTAGATTTAATACCAAACAACTTTTATCACTAAAACAAAATACTCTTATGAAATTTAATAATAAAAAAAGCCCACGTTACGAACTATTAAATTATTTTACTCTGTTGTTTATATTAGTCTTTTGTTCTTTTTTTCAAATTAATTCTGTTGAGGCACAAAATGCTGTTCAAGCTAATGAAACAGATACTGAAGAGTTAGATTGGAATGTAGGAGGTACAAAAAATAATGAACTAACAAAGGAAGAAAAAGAGTTAGCACAACAAACAGCATTAGGTTGGGAGCAGTGGGATAAAGAACATCCGTCTGAGACTTCTGTTATAATTTATGATGCTGAAAAGTCAGTAGAAACTAATAAGGTAAAATCTCCAAATGAAATTCTTAGAAGTACCTTGATTGGTAATTGGGAAGGATTTTACGGAGGTAGTAAGGCATATATAAATTTTAAAGAAAATAAAACAGTAATTATTAATACTTCTGTTTTTTCAAATATTCCATCTGCTTCAGGTAGGGAACACACTCAACTTTATTATGAAGTTGATGCCTCACAAAGCCCGTACAAACTAACTTTTTATAATAGAAACAAGGAAATAAAAGGAGTTTTCAGAATTAATGATAATAATCAAATTACGATGTGTCATAACTTTAATACTGATGAAGAACCTAAAGAAATAAATAATAAATATACGTTAATCAATTTTTATAAATTAGAAAGTAAAATAAGTAAATAAAAAAATGTTTTTTTATAAAATTGTAACTTTATATATAAAAATCCGTTAATACAGATAGGCAGTCATTTTTTTTAAGCTGTCTAATAATTTGAATATTAATTTGAATTATTATTTTTTAATCTACTATTTTTTAATCTAACTCTAATTATTATGGAACGTACAAAACGTATGCTCATCGTGATGCTTACTTCATTTGGCATCTTTGCTCTTCTTACCTTTCTAACTTTTTCTAGCTATGGACAAAACGCTTTAAAACCTTTAACAAATTATATGACAACAACTCAAGATAACTTAATTACGCCTAACGAAATATTGAAAGAAACTCTTGAAGGAGCTTGGGAGGCTTTTTATAATGGAAGAAAGACTTACATAACTTTCAATGAAGACAATTCTGTAATTATGCGTTTAGGAGTTCGATCAAATGGTAGTGCAAATACAAACGAAGCGAATACCAATTATGACCAAATGTACTATGAAATAGATGCCTCTGTAAGTCCTTATAAATTAGTTATATATAACAATGAAAAAGAAATCAAGGGGCTTTTTAGAATTGTAAACGATGATCAAATAATCACATGTCATAATTTCAATAGTGATTATCAACCAAAAGAGATTGACAGTGATTACACAGTCTTAACGCTTTATAGAGTAAAGAAAGAAGATAGATAATCAGAAATTGAAGATACAGGAAAGCAAAATATATTTATTATGTTTGCTTACTTGAAGAAACCTACTATTTATATAGATAGGTTTTTTTTATACATCAATAAATAAGGAATTTTTATTGGTAGTTTCATCAAGCCTCCATTCTAGTTTGTATGTTTTTAGAGAAGCTGCCTTTCCACGAGTTGCATTTCCAGTTTTTAGATTGAAACAATAACTATGAAGAGGACACACGACTTCATTTTGTTCGTTTATAAAACCTTTGTGTAAATCTGCCCCCGAATGAGAACAACTATTTTGGACAGCAAAAAAACCATCTTTGGTATGAGAAAGACAGATTTTTTCATCTTCATTATTTGTATCAGAAACCGTCAGAAGAATAGATGTTCCTAATTTAATTTTCTTTGTAGCTTCTTCTTCTGAACTAAATAATTTTGTCAAATTAATTCTAAATTTTAAATAACTAATTTATTTTCTTTCCAACAGCGTGATAATACGGCTCGTTTGGAGAAATAACAACCTCACTTAATCCTGCTTTTTGCATCATTTCAGTAATCTCACTTCTAGAAAAACGCTGTTCAAGTGAAGTACCAAACCTATCTAAAGCATCATTACGAACAACAAAAAAAGATTGATTTTGATAAAAACTCAAAGGCAAACTAAGAGCAAATTTCTTCAATCCCAAAAACTTTGAAAAACGTCCTAATAAAATTACAGGCATATAAATAAAAATAGCAATCAAATCACAGACGAACTTTTTTAATACAGAAGGTAAACTACTCACTACTTTACGAATAAGAGAGACAAGAGACAAAATAAACTTGAAAAAAGCAGACCTATCTTCCAAATTATAATAAAGATAGACATAAAAATAACCTCCTTTTTTTATTTTCTTGACACAGTTAGTCATTGCTTTTTGCGTGTCAGGAATATGATGCAATACACCAATACTCATGCCGAAGTCAAAAGTTTCATCCTCAAACGGAATATTATCAGTAGAAGCCCTAGAAAATCGAACATTTTCTTTTTCTGCAATAAGTTTGTCAGCCGTATAAATGGCTTCACTAGGATCTATGGCTTCCATAAAACCTATTTTATCAAGTAAATATTTTGTCCATCTGCCTGTACCACAACCGATATCAATTCCGTATGTATTTTTATTGACTATATTCTCATCAATTATATCAAAATACATCTTACCTAATTTGTCAATTTCCTTGTCTTCGAAAGAAGCAAATTTTTTCCATTCCTCTCCAAAAGATTCTACTACCGAATGGTCTATATTTTCTTCTTCAAATTCAGTATTGAAACAGAAAATTTCCTTAAAATTTCCTTTTACAGTTTGTAGAGGAATTTGGTTGAAATTTTTTGTTATGCTACTTGTATCTATCATTTTATATCTTTTTAGTATTTTATTATCCTTTTATGATTACTCCTGTCGCCATAAAAGAAATTTTAATTTCATCTTCTGTAATTTTTTCAATTTCTTCTTTAGATTTCCCTGCATCTTCTGCATAATGACGAAGTTGTGCCACAGGAATAACTTCTTTTTTTACTTTTCCTTCCATTACAATTTCTTTTCCCTCTGAGTCCATAGGAACGAAAAAGCCATAATCTTTAAAACGAACAAACATTTCTTGAGTTTCTGAAATAGGAACTTTCATCCAACACCCTTTTTTCTGACAACATTCGCCTATTTTTCCAACTACTTTTAATTCAGCAGAATCTTGCTTTGCTAAAATTGCAGGAATTTCACTAACAGCGATTGCATTTTCTACTGTAATTTCTGCTCCATATTTTTCATCTTTGTTTTCTATATCAGTTTCGGATGCAGAAACTGTCTTAGTTTGGTTTGTTTCTTCTTCCTTTTCTTGTTTGTCTGAATTACAAGCTGATAGATATACAAAGGAAAATAAAACTAGAAAGAGTTTGAAAGTAATTTTCATAATAAATAAAGTTTAATGATTAGGTAAAACATCTCAAAAATACGAAATTAGACTTTAATTCTTCGTAATTTTTTTGGTTTAGGAGGTTTATATGCTAAAATAACTAAAGCAATCATATAAAAAGGCAAAACAGGAATACGATAACGCACAAGAGTACCAAAATTGCTACTTACAATGCCTATAATTCCACTAAAGAAAAATGTGAAAATAAGACAGACAACAACCATCTGATGTGTTCGTAAGCGTTTTAAAATTGTAGCCCATTTTTGATTTTTGAATACACGTATCGTAAGAAATAAGATAACAAGATTTTCCAGCCCAGCTAATGCCATATTAAAATTTTTGATTTCCCAAATAAAAGGACGAAAAAGTGTAATGAATATTCCTTTTGGGTACAGTTTTATTAACCCTTGGATTGTACCATCCATTTGGTCAAGCCCTATGTCATAGGCACTGCCTTCAGTACTCATTTGATGAATCCAATCGGCTGTGATATATGCTTCTTGAGCTACTTTGTCTAAGTCATACTCTGTTCCTTGAATAAGATTTGAAAATGCGTAATAAGCAACTCCAACCCCTATAACCAAGAAAATAGGAGCAAAGACAAACCGTAGGAATTGAGATTTTATTTGTGAGCTATATTGAGCATAAAACCACCAACCACAAGCAGGAATAAAACAAAGTAAAATGTAGAGTTTGATAAGATATATCGTGTAAAAACAGACCAAGAGCAAAAGAATATTTATATATAACTTTCTTCTGCGTATAATACCAAAGTGAAAAGCTGAAAAAGCAAAACATAATGCAGAAAAGGTAACGGAGTCTTTTACAATGCCAGAAGCCCAAAAAAATACAGAGGGAACAAAAAAGATAGCCCAAGCAAGTTGTTTTTTTAGCATAGGATAAATATCTACCCAAGCTTTGTACATCTGCCAACTACCAGTAAAACTCAAGAGAGCAAAGAAGAGACAATTTACAGTATAAGTATCAAAGGAAAGAATAGAGAATATAGAGCCAATTTTATTGACTGCAAATGAACCAGGGTCTCCATAATAAGGCATTCGATAAGCATAATAATAAGTATGTGGTGTACTATAATTGTCCATGTTTTGAAAAATAATCTCCCAGTAACTTAGCATATCATTAAAAAATGCTTCTCGTGCTATTGATGCTCCTGCAAAGTAAAAAAAAGTATCTCCGTAGCCATAAACAAACTGAAATACCAAACCAAAGAAAATAGCCCCTATTACTTTGACTGTATAACCAATAATGAAATAATTCTTCATTTCTTTATCTACAATACTTGTACGCATAAAAAATAAGATACCATAAATAAGAAGAAGGTAAACAGGCGTAAGAAAAAGGTCTTGAAGATTTATATAATTCATAAAATAATTTCTCTTTTTTTAATATCTCTGCCTAAATAACAGCATAATCCTAACAAATTTACACAAAACTAAGTTAGTCTGATTTATATCTAATCAAAATCTATTTGTTTATACTATTTCGATGAAATCTAAAGCCTTTTATTTATTAGAGTCTGTTCGTTATTTTGTACAAGACAATATCAATTTTTTTAATGGACTTATACTGGTCATGTATTTTGCAGGACTTTTAGGGCTTTGGTTTGAGCCTACTCGTCAGCTTTTCGAAATGGCTACACCCTTCAACTTGATTACAAGTATTGTACTTCTTTTCTTGGCACAGCGCAAATATTCATCTTCTTTTTGGATTTTTGTGAGTGTTACTTTTTTAGTCGGTTTTTTTATTGAAGTAATTGGTGTAAAAACAGAAGTTATTTTCGGGACATACAGCTATGGCAAAACACTAGGTTTTAAAGTCTTGGAAGTGCCTCTTTTGATTGGTGTAAATTGGATAATGATTACTTTTATAGTCAATTATTTTATTTCTACTTATTTCAGTTTTTTTCTTTTTACTTCTAAAATAACACTGTTTTTAAAAGCTATTATAAGTGCTATTTTGATGGTAATGATTGATTATTTGATAGAACCTGTTGCTATAAAACACGATTTTTGGAGCTGGGCTGGTGGTAATATTCCTCTTCAAAATTATATTGGTTGGTTTTTGGTAGCATTGCCCTTATGTGTGCTTTTTCAGTATTCTAGATTTGAAAAAATAAATAAATTTGCTTACTATTTATTATTAGCTCAATTACTGTTTTTTGGTGGATATAATTTGTTGATTTATTTTTTTGGATAGGTTACAGTTTTATTTGATAAACAAAGTGAGAAAATGTTTTTGCTCCAAACTCTTCTTTCCATTTAAAAAGTCCTTTGTTGATTGAATTTTCGTTATTACCTTCTGTATTATTTCTTAATTCACTTACTCCCAAACTTAAATACTCAAAATTTCTAGTAGGAGAGGTTTTGATGATTTTATCATAGTGAACAATGTGATTTTCTATCAAATGATTTATCAAAAAATCTAAAGCATTTATTTCTTTTCCTTTTTTTGTCGCTGCCATATACTGCACGTGAACAGTAGATTGATAAACAAAGGAAACACTACAAGCAACCGTTTCATTTGTCGAATCTTTTGCTAATGAAAAAAGAATATTAGTAGGAAATTTATTTTTTAATAATTGAATTTCATTTACTGAATGAACAGGAGAAAGATTATGACGAAGTTGTAAATTGTCTTCTAATATTTTCCAAAAATCTGTTGCTAGTTCTGTCTTTTCTATTCTCAAATTAGATTGATAGGCTTTTTTGAGATTTCGTTTTTTCCTTTTTGAATAATTTGGATACGTAATTTGTTGATATTCTATTTCACTTTGTGGCAAAACGATAACTGAGTTTGCCTCTACTCTCAAAATTTTGCTTTCTATTTTTGTATCATTCAAAAGCCTATGAATATTTTCATCTTGTTCATTATTTAATTGAAAATAAGAGGGCAAAGGTTTTACAATTAACTTTTCAAAATCATTATTTTTCAAAAACTCCAAAATAGCAAAAACAATTTTTCGTTTCTCCAAAAAACTCAACTTATCTTTAAAAACAAATCCTCCAAAAGTTAAGCCTTTATGAGAATGAAGAGTTTGTAGATTATTGTCGTTGGTGGAGACACCAACAATGGCAAGAGGTTTTTCTGCAACTTCAAAACAAGCTGGTAAAACACAAATCAAATCTTTTTTTCTATCGTAAATCATCAATGAAAAATCATCAAAACGCTCTTTATGATAGAATAAATAATCAGTTTGAAAGAAAAAATGTCCTTCTGAATTACTCTTGACAAACGAATCCCAACTATTTTTATCTTCTTGAAAATTGAATTTTTTGATAATAAACATCACACAATTTATTTGATTTTGAATTAAATCCTAACAATACCAATTGAGAAAGGTTAAGGTAAGAGAACAACTAAACTACATTTTTTAAACTACATTTTTGATTTATGAAAAAATACGATGCAATCATTATCGGTACAGGACAAGCAGGAGTTCCATTAGCTGCAAAATTTGACAAAGAAGGAAAAACAGTAGCCATTATAGAAAAAAATAAAATTGGAGGAACGTGTGTAAACGATGGTTGTACGCCTACAAAGTCGTATGTGGCTGCTGCTAGAAGAGCTTTTGTAACCAAAAACAGTCAAGAGTTTGGAGTCGAAACTGGAAATGTGAAAGTAGATTTGAAAAAAATCAAGCAACGAAAAGATAAAATTGTTTCAGATTCTCATGAGAATATAGAAGGTTTGTTTGACTCATTAGAAAAGCTAGATTATTATGAAGGAGAAGGGACATTTTCAAGTGAAAATATAATTGAAATAAAAACCAAAGATGGAAAAACAGAGCAGGTAAAAGGCAAACAGATTTTTATAAACGTTGGTGCAAAAGCCATTATTCCAAAAGAATACAAAGATTTAGATTATCTAACCAATACTAGCATTTTAGAGTTAGAAGACACACCAAAGCATTTAATTGTACTTGGTGCTGGTTATATTGGTTTAGAATTTAGTCAAGCATTTGCTCGTTTTGGAAGTAAAGTAACAGTCTTGGAACGCAATGAACGTTTTTTGAAGAAAGAAGATAAAGATGTAGCCGAAGCTATAAAGGAAACATTAGAAAAAGAAGGTATAACAATTCATACAAATTCAAAAAATACACAGATAACTCAAGAAAAAGGAATATCTAAAGTTTCGTTTGAGAAAGATGGAAAAACACATACTTTAGAAGGCTCTCATATTTTGCTTTCTGTGGGTAGAGAACCAAATACTAAAGCTCTACATTTAGAAAAAGCAGGAGTAAAGACTGATGAAAAAGGCTACATAAAAGTTAATCAACATTTTCAAACAAATAAAGAGCATATTTTTGCTTTAGGAGATTGTAATGGAGAAGGAGCTTTCACGCATACAGCCTTCAATGATTTTGAGATTTTGAGAGAGTTTTTATTTGGAAAAAAAGATCGAAAACTGTCAGACAGAATACAATGTTACGCAATGTTCATTGACCCACCACTTTCAAGAATTGGAATGAATGAAGAACAGGCTAGGGAAAAAATGAAAGAAGATGATTCTTTAGAAATAACAAAAGGATTTCGCCCCATGACGAAAGTTGCTCGTGCTACCGAAATGGGAGAAACTGATGGAATGATGAAGGTTTTGGTAGATAAAAAAACTGAAAAAATATTGGGAGCAACCTTTTTTGGTATTTCAGCAGATGAAACTATCCACGGAATTATTGATGTGATGTACGCCCAAAAATCTTACAAAACTATTCGTGATGCTGTCCATATTCATCCAACAGTCAGTGAGCTTATTCCTACAATGCTTGGGAGTTTGAAGGAATTTAAATAGATAATTGTTCAAGATTTTCTATTCAATCTTATAAATAAAATCTCATTTTTGTATCAAAATGAATTGTATTTAGCTGCATCGCAGCGCAATATTGGTAGAAAAATGAGAAAAAGTAAAATTGAATTTAGAGCTGCATGGCTGCGAAATGTTGCTGTTATAGCTTGTTGAATTTTAATATTATGCAGCTACGCAGCTTTTTTTATTAGGTTGTGTTTCTTGACTACAAACATTACGCTGCGATGCAGCTATATTTCTACACCTTTTACTTCTCAAAAACAGACTTTCTAAAGGCACTTGGCGACTGTTTTGCATACTTTTTAAACAAGACACTAAAGTAACTCAAACTATTAAAACCAGCCTTGTAACAAACATCTGTGATACTCAATTTCATATCCGAGAGTAGTTTTTTGGCTCGGCTGATTCGTTTTTCCAAAATATATTCGACAGGCGTAATTCCAAATTCTCTTTTGAAGGCTTTATAAAAATTAGATTCACTCATACAAGCGAGTTTGCTTAGTTTTTCTACTGTTATTTGTTCCTCCAAATTATTCTCTACATATTCTATCACAAAAGCAAAACGGTTTTGAGAACTGTATTTTTTATATTCTTCAAAAATCAAATTACGGGCTTGTGTTTGCATAATTCGAATTAAAAGTTCTTGTAAAGCAAGGTCGGCAAGTAAGTTTTTTGCTTCACTTTTTCCTATCGAAATATGCGTAATTCTATCAATTACATTTTTAATTTCTGCATTATTTTTCAGATGGTAATTTGGGTTTTCTAGTGTCCAACTTCCTGATTTGTTTTGAGGCGTTTCTAGTTTTGGAAACTGATTATTAAGTGTTTCTAAAGTGGATTTTATTTTTTCATTATCAATCGCAATTGCCAAGCATTGAGTAGGGTTTTCTTTATTTGCTTCTGGAAAATCAATTACCAGTTCTTCATTGGCTGGAACAATGACGCTTTCCCCTGGTAAGTAATCATAAACTATATTTTTTTTATCAAAAGACTGCATTACTTTTTTTCCACGAATCATAGCTGTTACTGTCAAAGTATCAAAAGTTAGGCTTACTTTTTTGCTTTTTTGATGCGTTTCGAAAAGATTGAGTTCAAAATTTGGAAGATTAAAACTAGAACGATTCTCTACAAGCGTTTGAAGGTTATTATAAGAAGTAAGCTTTTGTTTCTTTGGTATAAATAAGGAAGTTTCTGTGAGCGTATTCATAGTAACTTAGGAAGTTTGATAAGTAATTGTGTTGTAGTGTTATTTTTTTATTATAGCAATATAATCATTTTTGCCAAATTTTATTTGTTATAAACATTAATAGAATACTACAAAGTTTTGATAGAATACTAAAAGTAAGTTGATTAGTAATAGTATAAATTTGTGATATAAGATTATTAATTACTCCCAAAACAGAAATTCAATAGTCTTTTTATTTAGAATTTTATACACACAAATAAAAATTAATTTACAATATGGAAGCTACAAAAACGGCTGATAAATTAGCATTTCCCAAGTTTAAGGAACGCTATGACAATTTTATAAATGGAGAATGGGTATCGCCTGTAAAGGGAAAATATTTTGATAACATTTCGCCTGTAAGTGGTGAGGTGATTACCAAAATCGCTCGTTCTAGCAAAGAAGATGTAGATTTGGCTCTTGACGCAGCTCATGAAGCCTTTAAGACTTGGTCTAAAACATCGGCTACGGAAAGAAGTAATATTATGCTAAAAATAGCTGATATTATGGAGAAAAATTTAGACTATTTAGCTACCATCGAAACGGTAGATAATGGTAAAGCAATCAGAGAAACAAAAGCTGCTGATTTGCCACTTTGTATCGACCATTTCCGTTATTTTGCTGGTGTTATTCGTGCCGAAGAGGGAAGCGTTGCAGAGCTAGACCAAAACACAGTTTCAATGAATATTGATGAGCCTTTGGGGGTTGTCGGACAAATTATTCCTTGGAATTTTCCTTTATTGATGGCGACTTGGAAACTTGCACCTGCTTTGGCTGCTGGTTGTTGTGTCGTGATGAAACCTGCTGAACAAACGCCTGTCGGAATCTTGATTTTTATGGATTTGATTAAAGATGTTTTACCTAAAGGTGTTGTTAATATTGTTTCTGGTTTTGGTGCAGAAGCTGGAAAACCATTGGCAAGTTCGCCACGAATTGCAAAAGTTTCTTTCACAGGAGAAACCACAACAGGACGTTTGATTATGCAATATGCGTCTGAAAATATCATTCCTGTAACAATGGAATTAGGAGGAAAATCGCCAAATGTATTTTTCCCTAGTATAATGGAGGCTGACGATGAGTTTTTTGATAAGTGTTTGGAAGGTGCTGTAATGTTTGCGCTAAACCAAGGCGAAATTTGTACGTGTCCATCAAGAATGCTTGTTCACGAAGATATTTATGATAAATTTATAGAAAGAGTCATTGAAAGAACTGAAAAAATCAAAATGGGACATCCATTAGATGATTCGACGATGATGGGCGCACAAGCTTCAAAAGACCAATACGAAAAAATATTATCTTATTTAGAAATTGGAAAAGAAGAAGGCGCAGAAGTCTTGACAGGTGGCGCAGCCAAATATGTCGACGGACTAAAAGACGGATATTATATTCAACCAACTATATTAAAGGGACATAATAAAATGAGAGTTTTCCAAGAAGAAATTTTTGGACCTGTTCTTTGTGTAACTACTTTCAAAAATACCGAAGAAGCGATTGAAATTGCAAATGATACGCTTTATGGATTAGGTGCAGGTGTTTGGACGAGAGATGCCCACGAGCTTTATAACGTTCCTCGTGCAATACAAGCAGGTCGTGTGTGGGTAAACTGTTACCACAATTATCCTGCTCATGCTCCGTTTGGAGGTTACAAAAAGTCTGGTTTTGGTAGAGAAAATCATAAAATGATGTTGAGTCATTATCGCCAAAACAAAAATATGCTTATTTCTTATGACAAGAAAGCATTAGGATTCTTTTAGGATTATAAAGTAAATTTTTGAAATACAAACCCTAAGGGACTATGAAGACCCTTAGGGTTTTACTGTAGTTTACGCTTTAGCGTGAGAACAATGTACCGACAACTTTAGTTTTCGTATAAAACAGATAACCAATTAAAATAAAACAATTATGAAAAATACAACTCAAAATACACAGAGAGTTATTGCAACTGATTCAGCCAAAGAAATTATTGATAAATTGAGAGAAGAAAATGGAGAACTTATGTTCCATCAAAGTGGAGGATGTTGTGATGGCTCACAGCCCATGTGCTTTGCAAAAGGAGAGTTTAAAGTCGGCTCGAATGATGTTTGGGTGGGAACGATTCACGGCTGCGATTTTTTTATGAACCAATCTCAATTTGATTATTGGCAACATACACATCTTACCATTGATGTTACAGAAGGACGAGGTTCTAGTTTTTCATTAGAAATTCCTTTAGGCTATCGTTTTATTGTAAAATCTAGACTTTTTACAAAAGAAGAAACTCAAAATTTGATTCCTGTCAAAAATGGCGAGGAATATTTGGAAGAAACAACGGCTTAGGAACGATTACGAATTAAAGATTGCGAATTACGATTGTAATCTGCTGACTACCTATATTTTATGGTTTTTGAACTTATTGGTAGTCAGTTATTTGTATTTATTTATCATTCATAATTAATAATTTATCATTCCTTATATAGCTTCCCATCTACTTCTAAGGCAAAAACATTCAAGGCTTCTTTAAACTCCTCATTTTTTATTCCTGCCACAAAAAATCCTTTGAACTCTTGGTAATCTGTACTCATAGAAGGAGGAATAATCATATCCATTTCTTCAAAATATCCTCGGTAATTATTTGAATTTAACTGATTTAGGGCTTTTTGGATTAGTGGGTGCATTTTTTTGTTTTAATCGTAGTATCCTAGAAGTTCTAGCTGTTTCTTTAAATGATTTTTTAGTTGATCAATGTTAGAATAGGAAGTATAATAATGTTTTTTATCCTTCAAAGACTTTTTAATGGCAAATAAACTAGATATATCGTTTTCTATAATCTGACTAGTATTAATAGCAGCATCTTTGAAATAAGTAAAAACATGAGGTTTTCCTGTCCTTATAAATTTTTCATAGGCTTTCTCTAGTTCTTCTACTGTATATTTCCCTGCTTTTGTGAAAAATAAGCTAACTACTATATCACATTCTTCTAATGCTTTATTATATTCATTTTGCAATCCCTTAGTAGAAATAGCATCTAAAAAATACTCCCATTGAACTTGTTCAAAGTAGATTCCTTTTTTGTGCATTCTATCATTTTCTACACTCAAAAACTCTCTCATTAATTTTCTTTCTTCTACTAGTTCAGAAGAAGAAGCCAAAAATATTTTTACTGTTTGCATAGTTTGAGTTTGCTTTTCAATCTTGTTTACGTTATTTATACTACTTATCGAATCCGTCACTTGAGTTTCAAGAGTAGAAATATTTTCAGAAGATAAATCATTCAATTTGTCTTCATAATCAGAAAGGACTTTTTCTAGCTTTTCTATTTCATTTTTACATCTTTGATGTTCATTTGGATTTTCTGCGCTACGCAGCTTTTCCTCCCATTCATCAAGAAGTTTTTCAGTAGCGTTTATGTGGCTTTCAATACGTTTCTTTTTTCGTTCAATTTGACTAGACATAATTAAAGTTGTTTTGTAGTTAAGAAATTTCTAATTCTTCCAATTGATCTTCATAATCATCTAAGATTTTATCAAGTTTTTCTACTTCTTCAATAGCTCTCTGAAGTTCATTAGGGTTTTCTGAGGAGCGCTTCTTTTTCTCCCATTCGTTTATGAGATGCTCTGTTGCTTCAATATTTTTGTGCAAGTTTTGTTGTTTTCGTTCTTTACGTCCTATTTTAGAAGAGTCTAAAACAGGTATTGGGTTTGTTTTTTTCTTCGCTTCCTCTTGTAAATCGACTTTTGTATATATATCATTATCATTTTCAATTTCTTTGTCTATTTCCATTATTTCTTTCATCATATTCTTTGAATTTGAATGATCTTCAAACCTATATTTTGCTAAAAATTTTTCTAATTCTATTGGACTTCCTTTTGTAGTTTCTACAAACTCAGCTTTTAGTTTCTTGGATTTTAAAATATTTTCTTTAGATACAAATTCTTTTCCATCTAAAGAATAAAAAAAAACTACTTTTTCAGATGGATTGGTTTGAGAGTTGTCATCTAAAATGTCATTTAATTCTTTGATAATAGCATTTGATAAGAGTTCATTTTCAGTACAAATATAAACTTCTCCTTTTTCTCTTTCAGAAGTCTTTTCTCTATGAAATGTAACAAGTGCTTCTCCTTGAAATTCCTTACTTTTTAGACGTATTCCATCCTTCCATAAAGATTTTTCACTACTTAATCTTCCCAAACGAATAAGAAAACGTTCAGCTATTCCTTTATGAAAAAATTGTGGTTTGTATATTATATAAAAATTATTTTCTTTATTCCAATCTGTGTTTAAATAATCTGGTTCTGGTAAGTAGTGTGGAAATATAAATGTAGGATTTTCTAAACTCTTATAGTCATATTGTTCTTTACAAAAACAAACCTCAGAGCTTACCATGAAATCAACAAATATATCAATCTCTTGTTGGTTATGTCCCCTTCGTTCCCAAAATGTTATTATTTCATCTAGAGGTAGTTGCCCTTTGGATATGTTAGCAATACTAGTAGGCTTCAATATCTCATAAATAGCTTTTATTGCCCATATTTGATCTAAAATAATATTTTCAGATAGCTTTCTATCATAATATAAAAAACCTATACTATGTAGAAATTTTAGTAATGTTTTTGCTTCTGATTTATATATATTATATTCTTTACAGAAATTTATATATGTTTTGTAAGGTATTTCTTTTTTTGCTCTTTGTTTTCTAAGTTTTTTCTGTATATCAACCCATTTTTGAGGAATTAGAGTTTCTATTTTATTCGAAAGTTTTTCTTTAATATTTATAGCTTTTCGAATAGCATCATCTAACTTATCAAAACCTTTTCCTTTTTTTTCTTTAGCAGAGAGTGGTAAATATTCTTCTACAATGTTAGATTGATATTTTTCATTCCAACAGACTTGTTTCTGAGCGTTTATTTTTTTTCTATCTTTCTCACTTTTTTTATCATACTGACTGTGTATTAGAATAATAGGGCTATCAGCAGATAAGTCTTGAACATAGTCTAACCAGTAAGGCAGTTCTTGTCGTATTTCCTCTTTTTGTTCATCTGTTTCTAATGTCCAAACAATAATATAAACAGCATCTTTGTCTAAAAATAAACGGTGTGTTCCATGATATATTTCTTGTCCTCCAAAATCCCAAATATTAAGATTTATGTTTCTGTTTTTACTTAATACAAAATTTTCTTTGCGTTTGATGACAATTCCTTCCGTCCTTTCTCCTAATGGGATTTTTATATCTTTCTTCCATTTTCCTTTGCGTAGGAAAAAACGATTTAAAAGAGTACTTTTACCAACCATTCCGTTACCTAAGACAACTACTTTTATATCATCATTGGTAGAAAAATTTTTGTTATTATAATAATTCTTGATATCTACCAAACAATCACTAAGAAACCAATTTCCTAATAACTCATTAGGTAAACCAAATATAGGGTTATTATGTAAATATAAATGCTTTAACTCTCTTTTTTCCAATATATATTTTATGTCTGAAATATCTTTGATGTTGTTATTGCTGAGATTTAATGATGATAATTTAGCTAAGGTTTCTAAAAATGACGTATCAGTAATATTGCATGATATAAGGTGCAATTGTCTAAGTTTATTTAATTTGCCTACAAAAGAATAATCAGCGATTTTACCATTAATGATAGATAATGAAACAAGATTAACTAAAGACGAAAAAAAAGAAGTTTCTATCATTTCTATGCCACCACCCATAAAAAGAGACTCTAGCTTTTCCAAGTTACCTAAAGCAGTATAATTAGAGGAAATAATTTTACCAATACTTAACCTTTTCAAGTTTAAGCATTTCTCAATAGGAGTAATATCTGAAATTCTATTACTACTAATATCTAACATAGTTAATTTTATGAGCTTCTCAATCGGAATAATATCTGTAACTTGATTACCATTAATGCATAATTCTGTCAAGTTTACAAGTTTCTCAATAGACTTAATATCTGTAACTTGATTATCATTTATATTTAATTCTGTTAAGTTTATAAGGTTTTTAAGAGGTTCAATATCTATAATTTGATTATGTTGAACATCTAACTTAGTTAAACATGTAAGTTTATTAACACAAGAAATATCTAAAATTTTGTTATGTCCGATATCCAAGTCAGTTAATTTAGTAAAGTTTTCAACAGGAGTAACATCTGTGATTTGATTGTTTCTAATATCTAGTTCAGTAAGGTTAATAAGTGTTTTTAGACAATTAATGTCTGTAATTTGATTTCTACTAATATATAAGTTATTTAGATTCACTAGGTTTTCAATAGGTTTAATATCTAGACCTTTATTATTGGAAATATTTAATGCACTTAAATTTTTGAGATTTGCAATAGAATCAATATCTAAAATTTTATTACTAAATAGACTTAATTTACTTAATTTTGTAAGTTTTTCAATGAAATGTATATCTGATATTTGATTTTTGTTTGCCTTTAGTTGATTTAAGTTTACTAACTTTTCAATAGGAGTAACATCTGATATTTTATTGTTGCTAATATCTAAGTGAGTTAATTTTACAAGTTTTTGAATAGGAATGATATCTGTAACTTGATTATCACTAATATCTAAATCAGTTAGGTTTATAAATTTTTTAATAGAATCAATATCTGAAATTTTGTTATCAGATATACCTAGTTCAGTTAAATTTGTAAGTTTTTCAAGAGATTTAATATTTGAAATTTTATTATTAGCTATATCTAGCTTAGTCAAATTCATAAGATTTTCAAGAGGCTGAATATCTGAAATTTGATTGTTGAGAGCATATAATGTAGTTAAGTTTGTTAGGTTTTCAAGAGAAGATATATTACTAATATTATTTGAACTAATACCTAGGAAAGTAAGTTTCTCTAAATGCTCTAGTCCATGAAAATTGCTACTATTGTTGGAGCTAAGATATAAATGTGTGAGGTGTTTTGAGTTTTTCAAATAGGAAACATCTGTAATGCGATTACCACTAAGACCTAATTGATTAAGTTTGGTAGCCTTTTGCAAAGGAGAAATATCTGAAACTTTATTATTTAGTAAATCTAAATATGTAAGTTTTGTAAGTGAACTTAAATTGGAGATATCTTGAATATCCCAATCGTCCTCTCCCCCACTCAATATCAGTTTTTCAATTTCAATTGGTAGCTTTGGTAGCTTTTTTAAAATATTTTTTTTGCCTTTATTTTTACTTTCCTTCTCAACTAATTTTTCTTCATCTTCATCATATTCATACCATTTATTTGAAAAAATTAGAGCTTTTATATGATTTGCATTGCTCAACATTTCATATAAATTATCTTCTGTTCCATCCAACCCACAATTCCCTAAATCTAATATGGGGTATTTTTTGCTTATATTTCTTCTTATTTTCTTTTTAGCTAATTGACTCATACTACTTAGAGATTTATGAAGTTGTTTTTATATCACTAAAATACTATTTCTTTTCTAATTTTAATAATTTTTTGCCTTTAATTTCTCGCACTACTGGTGTGAGTTTTATAAAAACTAACTGTTGTCACCACTGGTGACATAGCTTGAATTACCTAAAAACAGTCATTTACCCAATCTCCAATCTCCAATTCCTAACCCTCAAACCCCTTCGGTTCAACCATCACAACATCTTCTCTTTCGACGACAACTGCTCCAAGTGCTGCACCTTTTGGCTTTCTGACATATTTTTTAGGTGTTACGATGACAGGACAAAGTGAATCCGTTTTTCGTTTGGAATAATAGGCTGCCAAACTAGCTGCCTTTTCAATAACTGACTTTGGAAATGGTTTTCCTGCTCGGTATTTTATCACAACGTGCGAACCTGCCACGCCACGAGCATGAAGCCATAAATCTTCTTTGTATGCAAATTTTTGAGTGAGTAAATCGTTATTTTTGGAATTTTTCCCTACCAAAATCTGAAAATCTTGATATTCAAAAACTTTGAATGGTAGCTCATCGGGTTCATTTTCTTGTAAATTACTAACTTTTATTTTATTAGTTTTTAAATACTTTCGCATTTCTTTGAGCGATTCGAAGTTTTCTATGTCTTGCAACTGACTTTCTAATGTTTTGAGTTGCTCTTCTTTTTTTTCTAAATTCTGATACAAGTTATCAATTTCTAGTTTTTGATTTTTTCCTTTTCTATAAAAAAGTTCGGCATTTTTTTGTGGTGTCAGATGGTCTTTCAGTGGAATTGTAATTTGTTCATTTTTATAAAAATCAAATAACTCTACTGATTTTGAACGAGGTTCTACGGCGTGAAGGTTTGCCATCAAAATATGCCCAAATTCTTCATAACGCATCGTATTTTCTACTTTCTCTATTTTTTTTAGTGTTTTGTCTATATAATTTTTGGTTTGACGATGACGTTTTTCAATTGCTTTTAAGGCTGCATTTTTTTCTTTATGCAAATAATATCGCCTTGAAAATTCCATATAAAATAAATTACAGGCTTCTAAAACACCATTTGTTTTGTGTAGAATTTGAGCATCTTTGATAAACTCTGTCGGATTCAGAATGGATAATTTTACATCATTTTTTTTCAAGAATACATAAAAATCTAGTTCTTCTATTTTATCAAAATAACTAATTAATTTTTCAGTTTCTTGCCAATATAAATTCTTATTTTCTGTATCTGTTACCCTATTATCTAAATATTTCAAAACATCTTTTCCAAAAGTAGGAAAGGTTATTTTGATTCCATTTTCTATAAAATCTTCTTTTTCCTGTTCTATACTTCTATCCAAGTCATCATAAATTATTTCCCAATCAGCTTGTAGTTTATGTTGAAAAATAGCTTCAATTTCTTGTGTGTTTTTGTCTTCTTCACTTGGAGAAAATAAAACTATATTCGAACGACTTCCAAATAATTTGAATAACAAAGTGTGATTTTCTTTATGCTCTCCTTCTAATTCTATCCCAAAAGCTCGTTCATTATTAAACTGACGAATACTTGTGATTTTCTTTCCAATAACAGACTCAAAAAGGTCTATGCTATTTCGCTTTGCTCGTGCAAAAGTTTGAGGAAAAGAAAGTGTGGTAAGTTCTGGTGTAAAGGTAGCACGAATCCAAAATTCAGTTTCTGGATTGTCATTATCAATAAGACCTATCAATAATTCGTTTTTATTCTGTGAAAAAATGGTTGCAATTTCAAGTCCTATAATCTGCTTAGAAAGCTCTAATGAAAGCGCACGAATGAAATAATAATTATTCTGCATTATTTTTTTATAAAATCTAATCTAAAATTTTTACTTTGTAGTTTATACAACTCCAAAAATCCAAAAAAGATGCGACAACTACTTTTATTTTTTTTCTTTTTATCTATTTCAGTCTCACTCTTTGCTCAAACGGACAGTACAAGCATAGAAAAAAAATCTACAAACCTCCCCAAAATACAGCTTAGTGCTTATTTAGAAACGTATTACATTTATGATTTTAACGAACCTGAAAACCATGTCCGTCCAGAATTTTTTTATGCTTATCATCGTCATAATGAATTGGCTTTGAATTTAGGGTTGATTCAAGCTGATTATGAAACTAAAAATGTTCGTGCCAGACTTGGACTGATGGCAGGAACGTACTCAAATATAAATTTGGCAGCAGAAGAGGGCGTTTTGAGAAATATCTATGAGGCATATATAGGAACTCGGCTTTCAAAAAATAAAAAATTATGGCTTGATGCAGGAGTTTTTAGCGCACATATTGGCTTTGAGAGTGCAATTGGAAAAGACTGTTGGAATATGACACGCAGCTTGTTAGCCGAAAATTCTCCTTATTATGAAAGTGGAGTCAAAGTTTCTTATACATCTGATAATGAAAAATGGTTTTTATCTGGACTTTTACTCAATGGTTGGCAGCGCATTCAGCGAGTAGATGGAAATCAAACAGTAGCTTTTGGGCATCAAATTACATTCTCTCCAACAGAAAAAATAACGCTCAATAGTAGTTCTTTTGTAGGAAATGACTACCCAACGGCAGAGAAAAAGATGCGTTATTTCCATAACTTCTTTACACAAATTGATTTTTCTGAAAAATTTGGAATCATTGCAGGATTTGATATTGGAGCAGAGCAAAAAGAGAAGGGAAGTTCAGAGTACAGTACATGGTATTCGCCTATTTTGATAGCAAGGTACAAACCCTCCGAAAAAATAGCCTTTGCTGCACGAGTAGAGCATTATAATGATGAGAATGGAGTTATTGTCCCAAATATTAATCAAAATAGTTTTGAAGCAACAGGTTTTTCTCTCAATTTTGATTATTCTATTACTGACAATTTACTTTGGCGAGTAGAATATCGCAGTTTGAATAATAGAAATGATTATTTTTTAAGAGATAATGAATTAGTTTCTACAAACTCCTTTTTGGGAAGTGCTTTGGCTGTTAGTTTTTAGAAACACGTTTCAAACATTTTTTCAACTTTGACAGTCCTTTCACAAGGCTGTCAATAGTTTAAAAAAATAAACACTTTTCCACCAAACTATTGTCAGAGTTATTTTGGGTTACCAAAGTAACTACTGACAAAGTTTTCATTAGTTTTATCAAAATATAAATCTATGTTTATTCAATCAAGATACAAAACTCTCTTTATTCTACTTTTGATAATTTCCTTTTTAGGAAGTTGTAAACCCTACAAAAGCGTTTTTGAAGAAGAAAAACAGAATGAATTGATTACAAACAGTATTCAAGCTGATTATGAAATAGAAAATATCTATAAAATCAACAAAAAATCTACTTTAGAATTGAATTTAGAGGGAGGAAAAAAGTATAAGTTTCAGTATTTTTCTAAACGCTATTTTGATATGATTTTACTTGATTCTCAATCCGAAATTATAGCAACAAATAAAATTAGTTATGGAGATTCTTCTTATCGCACTAAGACTATAATTTTTGAATGTCAAAATACAGGAAGATATAATTTGAAACTAGAAGGCAAACGTTTTCCTAATTCTTCTCTGTTTGTGGTGGCTTTGCAAGATTTGAAAAATGAAATAAATGAGAAAGAGGAATATGTTTTTATTAGAAATTATAAGTCTCCACATGAGAGAAATACACGTTTATTTAAGAATGGAATACTCAGACATACTTGTGTATTTAGTAAAGGAACAACATATAAATTTAAACTTGAAAAAGGAGCAGCAACACTAAAGTTGTACAAAGCTAGAAACGAAGAAAAAATTATAGAGTTTTATCCAAAGATAAATGATAAAGAATTTATTTTTGAATGTGAAGATACAGGAATCTACTACTTAGAAGCTACAAGTTATGTAGAAGACGAAATTGCTGTATTTGGTTTGTATTTTAAACTTTCAGAAAGCAGAAAGGCAAAGCTCAAAATAATATCCTTGCACCAAATTAGTAAAGAAGGAAATAAAATCACAAAAGTATTTATTGAAGATACAACCTACTTTCTCAGAACAAAAGGGTGTGGCGAATCAATAAAAGTAGAAATTACAGAAGATGGAACACCATATAATCTCCAAGAATTTGAGTTTAAAAATGGAGAGGAAAGGTTTATTTTTAGAAGTCGGAAAACAGGAGTTTATCACATAAAAGTAACAAAAATAAATCCTGAAGACAATCATGAAACGACATTGATTATTGAGCAATAATTCGAACAAAAAAACTCAAACATTTCTGCTTGAGTTTTTCGTAATTTTTAATCCGTAATCCGTAATCCGTAATCCGTAATTGATTTTTATTTCCTCACAGCACCAATCGGCATATTTGGGTCAAAAAGTCCGTATAACTCTGGATTCTGACGGTAGTTTGTATATTGACGAGTTTGTGTTTGGACATAATCAAAAAGTTCTCTTACCGAAACAATTTTATCAGCATTAAAATCTGCTTCTCCCTTCAAACCACGAATCAAATAATAACTAAATACTCCTTGGCGAATGGTCTTGTTTTCAAGTGAAGTTTCTTCTGCTTTCGATGACATCATAAGTGCTGTTCCTCCCGAAGTTTTGGCAAGTGCTTGATAATATTTGTCCATTGTAGCTTTTACATTTCCACGCAAATTTTCGCTACTGCTTCCCGAATGACACGCATCTGCAATAAAGAGTTTATTCTTTGCTTTGCAGCTTGTAAAAATATCTTGCACGTCTTTGTGTAAAAGTTTTGTGCTTTCTGTTCCGTTGTAATCGTAGGGAATAAACGAACCTTCCAAACCGTGTCCAGCATAATAAAAAATCACTAAATCATTTTCAGATGCAGCTTGAAATTTTTGATTTAGAGAATTAATAATTTGTGATTTTGTTGCATTTTCATCCACTAAAAGTGTGATTTGATTGTCAGAAAGTGCGCCACCCTCTGGGCTTTTCAAAAAGGCATACATTTGATACGCATCATCATCCGAATAACGCAGCGTTGGCATAGCCGTATAACTCGCCACACCTACCACAACAGCCCAAACTCTTGGCATAGAAGCTAGTACGTTTTCTGTGCGGTTAGGCGTAGAAAAAGTAACAGTTGCTTTATTTGAGAAAAAAGTTCCTTGTGCTGTTGTTGCTTCCAAACGAATCTCATTTGTTCCGTTTTGTAATGGAATTTTTCTTTTTACTGTGATTGCACACGTTGTACTTGGCGTTACAGTTAGTCCTCTAATTGGGTCTTGTTCTTTATTATTTACAAAAACTTTTACTTCATTTACCATTAGCTCAGATTCTAAACAAACCTCCAAATCAAAAAATGATTGTGAAACTGTGGCAGTAAGTGAATTTGCAGAACTTGGATTTTGAAAATGAAATTTTACTTCTTTTTGTTCATTTGCCTTTTTTTCTTCTGCAATAAGTTGGTCAAGTTTTACAATTTTCTTTGCAATTTCTGCACGGTTTGGGTGTCCTTGTTGTCTTGCTTTTTGAAGGTTTTTTAGGCTTGCTTCATACTTTTTATTTAAAAAATTGATGGTTGCTAGTTTGTAGTTTATTTCTGCTGAATTGCTACTTCCTTCTCCCAAAGCTAATCTAAAATTCTTTTCTGTTTTATCTGAATTATTCAATTTCTGATAAGCAAAACCTTTATATTCATAAATTTCTGCATTGAGTTGAGAATCTTTTTCTTTATTGAGTTTTAATGCTTTATCAAAATAAGTAATAGCTTCTTTATACGAATCCATTGAATAATAACTCTTTCCTTTCCATAGATTTGTCTCAGCTAACTTATAATTAAATAAAATTGCTCTATCTAAATCTGAAATTGCGTCTTTGTATTTCTTCAAATGCCACCTAGTTATTCCTCGTTGCAGATAAGCCTCCATATTTCTGCTGTTGTGTTTCAGAGAGGTTGTGTAATCAGTTTCAGCTTGTACATAATTTTTTTGCACTAATGCTTGATTTCCACTTTTGAGGTAGTGTGTGTCGTATTGGGCAAAACTTGTGCTTTGAGTAAAAATTAATAACAGAAGAGTTATTAAAATAGAAGTTAAAGGAAAATTGGGCATAAGAGTAAAATTTATTTTGAGCTGGGTAGTTATTAATATCAGAACTTTATCTATACTATTTACTTATTTAACGAATAAAAATTGGTATTCGTCTATAAAAAAGGCTTTCTTATTTATTCTTATCTTACGCAAATAATATGCAAAAAGGTTTGAAAAAGTAAAATGAACTTGAAAAACCAAAAAGTGTACAAGATTCGTAAATCTGTATAATAAGCGAAGTGCAATTTTCATCTACTTTTGTTTTATTAATTTTAAACAATAAAATAGACGAAAATGGAATCAAATCAGTTTGGGAAAAAAGGATGGACACCTGATAGAATAGGAAATTTAGAGGGCAAAATATACGTCATCACAGGTACTACAAGTGGTACAGGGTTTGAAGCAGCAAAAATATTGCTTTCAAAAGGAGGAAAAGTTGTGATGCTAAACAGAAATCCAAAAAAGTCAGCAGAAACTATAACAGCCCTAAAAAAAGACCTTGGTAATGATATAGATGTTATAGCTATACAAATGGATTTGGCAGAGCAAAGCTCAGTAAAAAAAGCAGCCAATGAAGTTCTTAAAATAGCTCCTCAAATAGATGTACTTATTTGTAATGCTGCTATTGCTCAAGTACCTAAACAACAACTAACTGTGGACGGTTGGGAAAGTCAATTAGGTGTAAACCATTTTGGACATTTTACTTTACAAGCCTTACTATTTTCACGTATTGAAAAATCTAAAGGACGTATCGTAACGGTAGGCAGTATGGGATATGATATGGGAATCAAAACCATTAAATTTGATGATTTGAATTGGGATAAAGATTATACACCTAATAATGCTTATAGCCAAAGCAAACTAGCACAAATTATGTCTATTTATGAGTTGCAGGAGAGACTGAAAAAAGCACATAAGACGGAGGTTAAGGCATATGCTTGTCATCCTGGTTCTTCCAGAACTTCTCTTATTAGCACCAGTGGAAGTCTGATGATGAGAATTATTTTTGGTCTGATGAAACTATCACCACTCACACAGTCGGCAGAAAAAGGTGCTTATCCACAGTTGATGTGTGCTACCGAAGAAGACTTAGAGCAAAAAGGTTTTTATGGTCCAACAGGAAGAAATAACTGGGTAGGTGCAGTCGGAGCGCATAAGTTAGAACCCCATGCAAAAAATAAAGCTGTGGCTAAGAGGCTATGGGAAATTTCAGAAAAAGAAACAGGAGTAAAATGGAATATATAAATCAATAACATGCAACACTTCAAAACGTTATCATCGTATTTAGATTATTTGGGGCTACCTTGTCTAGAGCATCCTATGTTGAGTGTATTCAACTCAAAAGGAGATACTTATTTGCCTTGTCCAAGAGAGAGTTCGCCACCCATTACAAACGACTGCTATTCTATTAGTTTGAAAAAACATGTAGCTGGAAACTTAAATTATGGAAGAACAAAGTATGATTTTACTAATGGTGCTTTGATTTTTATTTCACCAAGGCAAGTATTACAGTGGGATAACAGCGTAGTTTTTGAGCAAAAAGGGGCTTCAATAAATTTTCATGAAGATTTTTTGAAAGGAACAGAACTAGCACAGCAGATAAAAAGGTATGGTTTCTTTTCTTATTCAACCAATGAAGCATTGCATCTTTCTCCAAAAGAGGAAAAGCAAATAGAATTGATTGTTGAAAATATTGAAATCGAATATCAAAATAATCAAGATGCTTTCAGTAAATCAATTATTATTTCTCAACTAGATACATTATTGAAATATGCGAACCGTTTTTATGAAAGGCAATTTATAAATAGGAAAGAATTATCAAATGATTTATTAGAGAAATTTAATCTTTATTTATCTAAATATTTTGAATCAAGAGAGCTACAAGAAAAAGGAATACCAAGTATAGAACAGATAGCAAATAAAATGTCAGTTTCGCAGCGATATTTGAGCGATACACTTAAAAAAGAAACAGGCAAGACCACCACAGAACATCTGCATTTGTATTTAATAAATGAAGCAAAAGATATTCTATTACAACCCGATAAGAGTATTTCAGAGGTAGCTTACGAGTTAGGTTTTGAATACCCACCTTACTTTTCAAGGTTTTTTAAAAAGAAAGAAGGCATAAGTCCAACAGAATACAGAGAAAAACACAAACTAAACTAAATATAAACTATGGAAATATTAAAATTAGCTACCGAATGGGCAAAATCTGAAATCTTCTCAACACGATTTTTTATCTTTTTTGCAATATTATTTTTAATCGCAAGTATTGGATTTTGGCAACTAGGAAAAACAGACATTGCTAGAGCCTATATTATTCCAACTTTTGTAGCAGGAATACTATTACTCATAATTGGTAGTGGTTTACTTTACACAAATATTCAAAGAGTCAGTCAGTTTGAAAAAGATTATACTACCAATGCTACTGCGTTTGTAGAATCAGAAATGGTACGCACTGAAAAGACGTTAAAGGAATATCAAACAATCGTTTTTAAAGCTATTCCAATTATAATTATCTTAGCTACTTTACTAATCATTTTTGTAAATACTCCAACTTGGAGAGCAGTCAGTATTACAACGATTGCTATGCTGATAGTCATTTTATTAATAGATGGAACAGCTCATGCAAGAATTGAAAACTACAGACAGCAATTAGAACTATTTAGCAAATAAGAAGACAGAAGGAGTTTAAAATTTATTGTGGTAATATTTGTTGTGAATCGTAATTGTTCATGTACTAACTTTTGAGTAATTTTAGGCTGAATCAATTACATCACAACATAAACACAATTAAATATGGTTACAGAGACACAAAATGTATCAGCAGGACAGCAGAAATTTATAGATTTAGAAGATAATTACGGAGCGCACAATTACCATCCACTTCCAGTAGTTTTGGAAAAAGGTGTAGGCGTTTATGTTTGGGATACTGATGGAAAAAAGTATTATGATTTTCTTTCAGCTTATAGTGCTGTAAATCAAGGACATTGTCATCCACATATTATAAAAGCTCTAACAGAACAGGCTCAAAAACTTACCCTTACTTCTCGTGCATTTTATAATAATGTGTTGGGAAATTACGAAAAATTTATGACTGAGTTTTTCGGTTATGATAGAGTTTTGCCAATGAATACAGGTGTAGAAGGAGGAGAAACAGCAATTAAATTGTGTCGTAAGTGGGCATACAAAGTAAAAGGAATAGAAGAGAATAAAGCCAAAATACTTTTTGCAGAAAATAACTTTTGGGGGCGTACACTTGCAGCCGTTTCTTCATCAACAGACCCAAGTGCATATAGCGATTACGGTCCTTACTTACCAGGGTTTGAAATCGTAAAGTACAATGATTTGGCAGCATTGGAAAAAGCATTGGAAGACCCAAATGTAGCTGGTTTCATGGTAGAACCAATACAAGGAGAAGCTGGTGTTGTTGTCCCAGATGAAGGATATTTGAAAAAGGCATATGAGCTTTGTAAGTCTAAGAATGTACTTTTTATTGCTGACGAAGTTCAGACAGGAATTGCACGTACTGGAAAATTAGTGTGTTGCGACCACGAAGGTTTTCAGCCAGACATTCTCATTTTAGGTAAAGCTCTTTCTGGTGGTGTTTTTCCTGTTTCGGCAGTTCTTTCTAGCCACGAAATTATGCTTACCATCAAACCGGGAGAACATGGTTCTACGTTTGGTGGAAATCCTTTGGCGTGTGAAGTTGCAATGGCAGCACTAGAAGTAGTAAAAAATGAAAATCTATCTGAAAGAGCAGAGGAGTTGGGTAAAGTTTTTCGTCAGAAAATGTCAGAACTTGCTGATAAATCAGAATTGGTAAATCTTGTTCGTGGAAAAGGACTTTTGAATGCTGTTGTAATAAATGACTCTCCAGATAGTTCAACGGCTTGGGATATTTGTGTTGCCTTGAAAGAAAATGGACTTCTTGCCAAACCGACACACGGAAATATCATTCGTTTTGCGCCACCACTCGTAATGACTGAAGAACAGTTATTAGAATGTTGTCAGATTATTGAAGATACAATTCTGAATTTTAAGAAGTAAGTCTTTGAAGTTTAAAGTCTGAATAAAAAACGAATTTCAATCTGATTGAAATTCGTTTTTTTTATGGATTTTTAAACTGTAATTCCAATCACACAAATATCATCAATTTGTTTTTGACCTCTTCCCATCCAGTCCCTCAAATTTGTCTTTAAGGCTTTTCGTTGAATTGACATTGAATCTTCTGTATAAGTTTTATATAAAAGACTACGAAAATGTTTTGACATAAACTTACGTTTATTTGTTCCCCCAAACTGGTCTTGATAACCATCTGAATATAAATAAAATACCTCTACATCGTCTAAATTGATAACGTGGTTAGTATATTTATTGGCTTCTATCTTTTTATTCCGTCCTCCTATTGACAAAGCATCTCCTTTTATCACTGTCATGTTTTCTTCTTGTGTGTCGCCACCTCGCTTTTTATGTATATAAACAAGTGGGTTTTTCGCCCCTGCAAATTCCAAAATTTTTAGATCCTCATCTATAACAGCAATAGAAATATCCATTCCATCTTTGTTGCCAGTTCTTTTTTGCTTCAAAATATCTGTAATTTCTTTTTGTAGTTCATTGAGAATTTCGCTTGGAGTTGTTATTTTATGATGTTTGACAATTTCAGTCAGAAGTGTAATACCAAGCAAAGACATAAAAGCTCCTGGAACGCCATGACCTGTACAGTCAGCCACAATGATAATTTTACGCTGCTCTACTTCAGCATACCAATAGAAGTCTCCTGAAACAATATCTTTTGGCGCAAAGTAGATAAAAGAGTCTTTAAAGATAGATTTTAGGTCATTAGCATTTCCCAACAAAGCAGATTGAATACGCTTTGCATAATTCATACTGGATAGAAAATTCTCATTCTGTTGTCTTATTTGAAGCGATTTTTGTTCGCTATTTAACCTAGATATTTCAGTTTTTGTAATGTCTTGTAATGTACCCCACTTTCCTATGAATTTTTCATTTTCATCAAAAGATGGAAATGCTTTTTCTTTTATATATACCATACCCTTATTAGGTATTTGAAGTTTATATATTTCATTAAATCTGCCATGAGAGTTGATGGCATCTTCCCATTTTTGCTTTATTCTTTCCAAATCTTGTGGATATATCCAATTTCTAAAGTCTGATAAAGAGGTAGGAATATTTTCTTTATCAACATTAAAAATAGTTTTGAAACTATCTGACCACTCTATCTTATCAGACCCAACATCCATATCATAACTCACTATTTTTGCTAATATCTGAGATTCTTCTAATCGCTCTTTATTTTTTTGTAGATTTTTGAAAAGGATTTCAACCTTTTTATTTTGCTTTATTTCTTTCGTAACATCTTGAGCTGTTCCGACAAGTAAAATAGGCTCTCCAGCATCGTTATAAGTAATTACAGAAAAAGCTCGGTAGTGTTTCCAGTCCTCCTCTTTAGGTAGGTGAGGAGGTCTTGCTCGGTAATGTGTCAGTAACTCCTTTTTTTGTTTATGGGCTGCTTTTGCAAGTTGCTCTTGATTGATTTCATAGTCATCAGAATGCACAATTTCTCTAAAAGTTTCTGATGTAACAGCTTTTCCTTTTTCTAAACGATAAATAGAGGGGAGGTTATCTGAATGATTTATAATCTGCGTTTTGAGATTCCAAAAAAAGCTACCCATTTTAGCCATTTTTTCAGCTCGGTTCAGTAAGTCTTGTTTCTGTTCAATTTCTTTTTGAGCTGAGACTAAATTATCGTTGATAGCACGAAGTTCCTCTGAATTGATTTTTAGTTCTTCTTGAGAGGTTTCAAGGGTTTCATTTTTCGACAAAAATTTACTATTGACTTCTTCTACATCAAAAAAGGCTTGTTTAACCCTATCTATAATTGGTTTCAAGCCGAACAAAGACAAACCAATTATGAATATTATAATGGTTGATATTACAACAAACTGTATTATTTTTAAGCGTGTAAATTTACCTTTTGTTTCTTCTTGGTAAATAGTTATGATAGACTTCGTTACAGAAGAAAACAGGTATTGATTATTTTCTAAGTCTGCTAATATTTGATTGGCTTGACTTTGGAGAGCTAAAGAGTCAGCATTCTGAATAGAGAAAGCTGTATCCAAAAGTAGATTACTTTTTTTGATTATGTTTTGCTGACTTTTTTGTAAGGATTGTAATAAGTTTTGAATTACACGAGGGTTGTAGTAATTTTCTTCTAGTTTAGAAATACTTTTAATGAGGTGTTTATTATCTTCTTTTAAGTTATTTAGGTCTAAGTAGAGGGAGTCAGAATATTTTTCTTTCTGATAAGGAACTGCAAAAGGAATCTTATTGGTATGATAGAGAATTTTTTGGCTAAGAGAGCGCTGCTTTCCTGCTAACTCTATCAAATAGACATCATCTTGTTCCTTGTTTGAAAAATCTTGTAATACTAAAAAACCTATTACCAACATTATTGAAATCAGAATTGGAAAAATAGTATTCGCAATTCTCATTCGTTTTATAACTTTCTTATTTTCTTGATTATAGTTTTCTAGATTGCTATGTCTTAATAAATCACTTTCTTTTAGTCTATTTATGTAAAATCCTATAGTGCCAAAAGCAGCAGCTAAAACAAATGGGGCAGAATCTATAACAAAGTGTATAGGATTTTGGGTATGCAGTTGAGCTACCATATCCCAACTCAAATCCATTTGATTGAAAAATAGCCCATCAAGAATCCAAGAAAATAAAGGAAAAAGGAGACCAAACAAAAAACCTCCTAGTATATAACGTTGTGTATTTGAACTCAATTCATATAAGTTTTTGAAACAGATTATACTAAGGAAAAGGAATAACTAAATAACTCCTTTTCAATTACAAATATAACTACTTTTTGGGTAGTAAAGCTAGATTAGAACATAATTTCTAAGTTTCAACTCAAACAATGCAAAAAGATTCATGCTTTCGTTCTGAATTTATACAAAAAAAATAAAATGAACAAGTTTTAGTCAATTATTTTGCTCTATTTTCCATTTTATGCGACTATTTTTTACTTAAAACAGTTTCTAAAAAAATATATTATCCTCGGTTGTCAATACGTCTAAAATAGGTAAACAAGCTGTTTTACTAGATGAATTTGAATACCTTTATCAAAAAAATAACTCCTTGAAAAGAAGTCGTTTTTTTATGTTTTAATTCCGACCACACAAATATCATCAATCTGTTTTTGCTCTGCCCCTGTCCATTCTAGCAATGTCATTTTTAAGGCTCTACGCTGATGCAACATAGAGGAAGTAGAAGTATCGTATAAAAGACTACGAAAACGGTTAGACATAAACTTTCTTCCTTCTTCTCCTCCAAATTGGTCTTGATAACCGTCTGAATATAAATAAAAAGCTTCTACTTCTTCCAAATCAATAATGTGATTGGTATATTTTTTTTCTTCAACTTTTTGGCTTCTTCCTCCTATCGAAAGGTTATCTCCTTTTATGACCGTCATATTTGCTTTTTCTCCACCTCGTTTTCGTTTTTTGTGCATATAGACAAGAGGGTTTTTTGCTCCTGCAAACTCCAAAATTCCTTTTTCATCATCAATTGTAGCAACAGAAATATCCATTCCATCTTTATTTCCTGTTGTTTTTTGTTTTAAAATATCTTTAATTTCTTGTTGTAGTCTATCCAAAATATCACTTGGAGTCGTTATCCTATGATGTTTGACGATTTCATTGAGAAGGGTTATTCCCAATAAAGACATAAAAGCTCCTGGAACACCGTGCCCTGTACAATCAGCTACAATAGCAACCTTACAATTATCTACTTTTGCATACCAATAAAAGTCTCCCGAAACAATATCTTTTGGAGTAAAGAAAATAAAAGCATCTTCAAAAATAGATTTCATCTCCCTTATATTACCTAATAATGCAAACTGAATACGTTGTGCATAATTTACACTAGATAAAAACTTTTCATTCTGTTGCTTTATTTGAATTGATTTTTGTTTATTCGCAAGCCTAGAAATTTCAGATTTTGTAATGTCTTGCAGACTTCCTCGTTTACTAATCAATATTCCATCGTCATCAAAAGAAGGAAAGGCTTCTTCTTTCAGATAAAGTGTCTTTTTGTTGGGCAAATCTAATCTGTATATCTCACTAAACTTTTTCTGAGTTTTGATAGCTTTTTTCCATTTTTGTGTTACTCTATCTAAGTCATTTGGGGCTATCCAACTTCTGAATTCTTCTAATGAGCTAGGAATTTCTTGTTCGTTTACTTGAAAAACATTTGAAAAACTTTCTGACCATTGTATTTCTTCAGAATCAACCCTCATATCATAGCTCACTATTTTAGCTAACAGTTGAGACTCTTCCAAAAGCTCCTTATTTTTTTCTACATTATCAAAAAGAGTTTTTACTTTTTTATTTTGCTCCACCTCTTGTGTTACATCTTGTACTGTTCCGATAAGTAGATAAGGTTCTTCTCGGTCGTTGTAATTGATTAAGGAAAAAGCACGATAATGTTTCCATTTTTCCTGTTCAGAAGAGTGGTTAGGTTTGGCTCTATAATAAATGGTAACTTCTTTTTGTTTTTTTGATGTAGCTTCTGAAAGTTGCTCTTGATAAATTTTGTAGTCTTCTGGGTGTACAATTTTTTTGAAAATTTCTAAAGTAAATGCTTTTTTGTTGTCCAATCCATAAATAGAAGGAAGGTTATCAGAGTGGTCAATCTCTTGATTATTCAAATTCCAAACAAAACTACCTAATTTAGCCATTTTCTCAGCACGATTAAGTAAGTCTTGTTTTCTCTCAATTTCACCTTGTGCCAACAACAAATTATCATTCATCGATTGTAACTCCTCTGCATTTACTTTTAATTCTCTTTGAGAGGCTTCCAACCTTTCGTTTTTTGCCAAAAACTTTGTGTTAGCTTCTTCTACATCAAAAAATGCATCTTTTACTTTTCTTATTAATGGTTTTAGACCAAAGAGAGCCAAAGCAATTACAAATAACATAATAATAATAACGACTACAAATTGTATTACTGTCAGAGTAACAATCTTACTTTTTGCATCTTTTTCGTATCTATCAATAATCGATTGCATGATAAAAAGAAACTCGTCTTGATTCATTTCCAAACGCTTTAGAGTTTGAATTTCGTGGGCTTGAAGACTTAAAGAATCTACATTATCGACTACAAAAACAGGATTCAAAAGCTCATTAACTTGTATGATTATATTTTCATAACTAGAAGCTAAGGTGTCCATTTTGTTTTGTGGAATGGGTAAGTTTTGACGGTCGTTGTCTATCCCTAAAGTAGTAGATTGTTGAGTAAGGTTTTTGTATCCCTCTTTTAGATTTTTAAAGGCAACTGATAGCGAATCTGTATATCTTATTTTTTCTTTTTTTTCTGTAAAAGGAATTCTACTAGCATGATATAATATTTTTTGACTAAGGGTTTTTTGATTGGCTGCTATTTTTATCAATTGTATATCGTCTTGTTCTTCATTTGAAAAATCTCTTAGCAAAAGAAAACCAACTGTCAATATAAGACCAATAACGATAGGGAAAATCGTATTTGCTAGTTGCATACGTTTTATAATAGCTTTATTTTCTTCACTATAATCAGCAACATTTTTATGACGAAGAAGGTCGTTTTCTTTAAGTTTATCTATATAAAAACCAATCGTACCAAAAGCACCTCCCAAAATAAAGGGAGCAGAGTCAATAACAAAGTGTATTGGGTTTTGAGAATGAAGACGCACAACCATTTTCCATCCCAAATTCATTTCATGGAAGAATAATCCATCAAGAATCCAAGAGAAAAAAGGAAAAAGAAGACCAAACAAAAAGCCTCCTAAAATATAGCGTTTTTTATTTATGCTACTCAACGACTGTTTTTCTTTGAAAGGTTAAAAAATAAAATGATAAGCAAAAAATAAAGAATATAGCTATTCTTTCCCTTATCAAACATCTTTGTAACTAGAATCTAGTCTATTAGTTTAGAATTAGTGAATATTATTTTGAAAAATCAACTTCAAACAATGCAAAAAGATTCGTACTTTTGCAGCGTCAAATTTTTACACAAAATAAAAGAAAATGAATACGTTATTAACTAAAATTTCTACATTATTTTCTGTTTTTGCACTGCTATTTTTTATTGCTTGTTCGCCAAAAACAGTTTCTAATAAAATAAACTACCCACAATCTCCAACACTTTTAAAAATAGATGACCAAATTGTTTCGGCAGATGAATTTGAATATCTCTATCAAAAAAATAATTCCACAGCTGAAGATAGCCTTTGGAATAGAGAAAAAATTCAAGAATACTTAGATTTATATATCAATTTCAAACTCAAAGTAGAGGAAGCAAAAGAGCTTGGAATGGATACTTCACAGGCTTTTAAAAAGGAATTTGAAATCTATAAAAATCAACTTGCCGAGCCGTATCTTACGCCAAAAAATGTAAGTGAAAAACTAGTAAAAGAAGCTTATTCTCGCCTAAATGAATCGGTTCGTGCTTCTCATATTCTAATTATGGTAGAGCAATATGCTAATCCAGAGGATACGTTGGCAGCTTACAAAAAAATTCAAGATATTAGAAAAAAGGCTGTGGCAGGAGAAAATTTTGCAGAACTTGCAAATACTTATTCTGATGACCCTTCAGGTAAAATAAATGGAGGAGATTTATATTATTTTTCTTCGCTTCAAATGGTTTATCCTTTCGAAACAGCAGCTTATAATACTCCAGAAGGAAAAATTTCGGAGATTGTACGTACTCGTTTTGGATATCATATCTTGAAAGTTACTGACAAAAAACCATCTTTAGGAAAAGTTCAGTTGGCGCATATTATGATTCGTTCTTCTGATGGAATGATTGCAGAAGATACACTAAAAGCTTATCGCAAAATTCAAGAAATTTATACGCAACTAGAGAAAATAACTGATGAAGCAAAACAAAAGGAACTCTTTGAAAATCTAGCAAAACAGTTTTCGGAAGATTATCGCTCAAGAGAACGTGGAGGACAGCTTACTAATAATGGAAACCCAGAGTTTACGTCTGGAACACTTGTTCCACCCTTTGAAGAAAAAATATCTACACTCAAAAAAGGAGAAATTACTGCACCTTTCAAGTCTGCTTTTGGATGGCATATTGCTCGTTTGATAGAAAAAGATGCAATTGAACCTTTTGAAGATTTGCAGCCAATTCTTCAACAAAAAATAGCGAAGGATTCCCGTGCCGAGATTCAACAAGCTGTTTTGATAGAAAAATTAAAAAAAGAAAATGGCTTTTCTCAAAACAAAAAATCAGATGAGTTTCTGACGCAAATGGCAGCCGATTCGATGATTCAGAAGGCAAATATGTGGACAATCAAGCGTTTTGAAATGCAAAACCCAAAACTAGCTAAGAATAAAAATTTATTTACTGTTGGTACAAAAAACTATACCTTAGATAATTTTGTGTCTTATTTGGAAGAGGGAAACAAACTTCCTGCTCCTGAAAAAGCATTGCCATTTTTGAGAGAAGAATATCAAAATTTTGTAGCTCAAAAAATTATTGATAACGAAAGAGAATTATTATCAAAAAAATATCCTGAATACCGTTTCTTATTGCAAGAATATTATGATGGAATTTTGCTTTTCAAGATAATGGAACAAAAAGTTTGGGCAAAAGCTCTAGCCGACCAAGAGGGTTTGATGGAATTTTATGATAAAAACAAAGAAAACTATCGTTGGAAAGACCGTGCAAAAGTAACTATCTACAATGCAGCCGACCAAAAAACACTTTCTATGCTAAAAGATAGCCTGAAGTTAGGTTATTATGCAGTAGATAATTTTCAGCCTTTAAAATTAGAGTTTGATAGAAGAAACATAAAACTTTCGGAGTCGCAAATCAAAAAACTAGGTCCTTTTGCATTAGCTGCCAAAACAAACCCTTCTTATGTCTTGACTGTTGAAGCTGCAAAAGCAATAGGAGAAACAGATGCAATGATGCAAAGCCGTATTGATGCAATTAAGGAGTATTTCAAAAAAGAAAGTGTTGCGAATGTTCGTTTTGTAGCCCAAAAAATAGGAAGTGCAAATGCAGCAAAAGCAACTATTCAGCTTAAAATATTTACAACAGACTCTAAACTATTAGAAAATCGTTTTAACAAAGAAAATGCTCTTCGTTTGGAAATAATGGAAGGACTTTTTGAAAAACAAGCACAACCAATTCTATCAGAAATAGACTTCAAAAAAGGAGATTATACCGTTGAAAACAATGGTAGAATGTATTATGTAATTGTTGAAGAAATTGAACCTGCGAGAGTGAAAAAACTAGAAGAAACTCGTGGCGTTGTTATTTCTGATTATCAGCAATTCTTAGAAAAGGAATGGATTGAAGAATTACGTAAAAAATATGAGTTCAGTACAGACGAGAAAGTAATGGAGGCTGTTTTATTGAAGAATAAGAAGTAAAATTATTTTCATTAGCTCAAAAAAACACCTTATTTTATTCATCTTTTGGGACAGAATGAGGTGTTTTCTTGTGTTATATATTATCAATTTTACCAGCTATAACAATTAATTTATGAGCAATTATGTGTACTGTTTCGTAAATTTTCTCATCATCTATATTATCACCAAGCTCAGAAACATCTACATTAATTATATCATCTTCATCATTGTGAGAGATATATAAAACAAATAAATTTTTTACAAAATTCATAAGTCCACTAATATTTTTTCTTAGAAAGATAATATCTTCATCATCTCTAGTTTTTATTAGACAGTTCAATTCATTTAATAACTCATTATATAAAGAAATATCAAAGTAATCTTTTTTTACTAAACTATATAAAAAGCTATCTACTTCAATTTTTATATTTTTTTGAATATGAGTAATCATTCTTTTTTATTTTAGTGTAAACACACTTTTTTTGTAGGAAAATACAAAGTGAAATGCTTTTATTATTAGTAGAAGCTGTTTAAGAATTACTTTTAAACAGGTCAGTCTCGTAGAGCAGACCGTTTTGCAGTTGATACTTCTAACCTTAGTAGACGGTCTGCCCTTCGGGACTGACCTATTTGCTATAGAAAACTCATTTTGAAAATATAGTTTTCTATTCTTAAACAACTTTGTAGTATAATTCCCCATTTCCTAATATCCAATCTCCATTCCCCAATAAATCAATCCTCCAAAGCACTAACCAAGAATGTATTTTTCAAACCCAACCAAATAATCAAAAATACAAATGCCCACGTCAGATAAATTTCATAATAATCTCTAGTGAGTGTAAATTTATTTTCTTTGATTTCAGAACGCTCTAGCTTGTCAATCGTAGAAAAAATTGTTCCTAAAGAAGCGTTATCAGTCGCTCTAAAAAACTTTCCTTCTGTAATCTGTGCAATTTGTTTCATAACAGTTTCATCAAGCGTATTGTCGATGTATTGCACTTGTCCGAAACGATTTCGATAAGGTACTTTTCCTTCTTTTCCTACTCCAATTGTATAAATTTTTATGTTGTATTTACGTGCTAATTTGGCTGCCGTAATTGGGTCTATTGTTCCTGCGTTGCTTTCTCCATCTGTCAAGAGTATCATTACTTTTGATTGGGTTTCGCTGTCTCGCATTCGGTTTGTGCCTACTCCGATAGCACTTCCAATGGCTGTTCCTCCTTTTTGTATCATTCTGAAATCAATTTCTTCTAGGTAACCATACAAAAGCTCATAATCTGTGGTAAGTGGCGCAAGACTAAAAGCATCTCCAGCAAAGACTACAATTCCGATTCTGTCTTGCAAACGTCCTTTTATAAAATTATTAGCAACCATTTTGGCTGCTTCTAAACGATTAGGTTTGAAATCTTCAATTTGCATAGATTCTGAAATATCCATCACAATCATAATATCAATTCCTTCGGTATAACGTTCAGGAGGCTGTTCAGATGTTTTTTGAGGACGAGCAAGGGCAATCAAAATAAAGATTAAGAAAAGGCTAAAAAAAACTTTTGGGACGTGTCTTAATAATGTCCAAAAATCTGACTTTAGGTTTTGGTCTGGAAAGGCAACTTCTAATTTTTGACGAAAACGCACAAAAATAAGCCATTTCAATAAAAATAAAAAAGGAACTCCGATAAGAGCATACAACCAAAATGGACTTTGCCAGTCAAAACTTTGTAGTGTTTCTAAGGTCAACCATTTAAAATCTAACCATTCAAAACTTGATTTATCAAACATTTTCTTTATTATTTATTTTCTTATTTATGTTTCTGTTTGTTTTTCGACGAGCTTTCACAACAGAAGATCTATTTCTTTTTGATTCTTGATTCAATTCATTTTCAGAAGTTACTCTAAGCTCTGCCAAACGTTTTTCAAAAATATTGATAGCGTAATTTTTTAGATTTTGTAGAGCTTGTTCTGTGTTATTGTCTATTTGCCCACCATAAATAGCTCTATCAATCACTTTCAGATTTTCTCCTAAAGATTCATTTTTGGTAAGACGAGAAATTTCTTTAGAGGTATAAGTAGTAAAAGGTTCATTTTTGAGCTTTTCGATATAAGCTTTCCACATTCCTAATGTATGGTCAGTAGCTTCTGGGTTTTCAATTTGTTGTAACTGACTAGCATATTCTTGTATAAATCTTTCGTGTTGGCTCTGTAAACGTTTCAAACGATAACTTCTTCTGATACTTTCTCCAAAAAACACAAAGAACAAGATAATTCCAACTAACAAAACTACCATAATCAGCCCATACAACGGATAATTTACAAATCTTGGAATTTCTAAAAAGGTAGTATTTTGATAAAATGTAATACTATCTTTTTGAAGCATGTTCTGCAAATTGGCTTTTGAGAGAACGAAATCAGTTTCTTTGGTAGAAACCTCCGTAAAGTATTTGAGCGTATCGCCACTATTTTGATTGATGACAAAAACGGGAAGTTTTAGCGTTTGAATGGTATCTAATTCGAAGCTTCGAAGCCAATAAACTGCACTATCCGTCGCAATTCCTTTTGAATTAGTTTGTGTAGGAAAAGCATCTGTTTTTATCCACTCAAAAGGCTCAAAGTTATAAGTAGAATCAGCAAAAACTACCTCTTGGTCATAATTATGAACAAAAATTACTTTAAAAGGAATATGTTTGCCAACCTTTAGGCTATCTCTTGAAAAAGAACCTGTAATGGTAGGTAATTTATCATCTTGTGCAAAACTAGAAAAATTACAAAAGGTAAAATTTCCAACTAAGAGAAATAAAATGAGTAGAGAAAAAAAGTATTTTTTATTTATTTTCATATTTTGTCGTTGCTTTCTACGGTATCAAAACCCTAAAGGTTTAAAATTCAAATTCTTTCTTTATTACAAACTTAATGTATAGTGTCCCCTTTTGCAATAGTTGTAATAAGGTAATAACTTTTTTTGTGCAAATGGTTTTTGAAAATTAGTGAAAGTTAATCATTTTTTAGTATTCTGTGCTTCGTAGTGAAAAAAGTATTTTTAAAGATGCAACGTACAGAATCTTTTTTGTATCTAACCAAAAATAATTTAATTTTTTATGTTCAATTATTACCTTCCCATTTATTTAAATACTGATTCAAAAAAAATATTTATTTTTCTAGCTTGTTTTATTGGAATTATTCAAAATACAAATGCTTTAACTCTTTCTTTTGAGCTAGGAACAGAAAATAAAAAATATGAATCCAAAACTTCTGACACAAAAAATATTTTTCAAAAAATAGAGAAGTCAAGTAAAAAAACTATTTTTGAATCTAAAAGTACAAAAACAAAGACCAAAAAAAGAAAAGTTTCACTTCGAAAAAAACTTTCTATCTTAAAGCTAGTTCTAAAAAGTAATAGAGCCAAAAAAAGGCATCGTAAACCAAAACTGCAAAAAGGTGCTAAGAGATGGAATGGTCAGCATACGGCTGGACTTGTTAGTTGGGCTAGTATTCTTGTAGCAGTTATGGCTTTTTTTACAGGAAGCATCATAACAGGTATTTTGTTTTCTTGTGTGGCTTTACTTGCTTTTTTGTTGGCTTCTTCATCAAAACAGATGTCAAATAGTTCAAAGATTATAATTTGGTTTTTTATTGGATTACTCTTAGTTTCATTTTTTGCTTTTGAGTTTCCTCTATTGACTGAATTTATACTTTACTTGCTTTGATTTTTTTAATTGTGCTTATATTTTTTTCAATTTAACCCCCAGTTTATTTTATGAAAACTACTTTTTTAACCCTCGTTCTTCTAGTATTCGGATTTTCTTCGTTTGCTTTTATGCCTACTTTCCCTGCTGAAAGTGAAAGTACTGTAAACGTTGCTTCTGAAAAACCAAAAACTGAATCAGAAAACAAAACAGAAATTAAAGAAACTAAGAAGGTTACTGCCAAAGAACTCAAAGAAAAAATGGAAGCTAATTATGAAGCTAACAAAAAAGACATGAGTTTGAAAGAGCGTATTGCAAACAAATTTCTCATCAAAAAGCTAAAAAAAGCTGAGAAAAAGCAAATTAAAGGTTCTAAAGAATCAAAAATGGATAGTGGTATCGCTCTATTATTCAGAATTATTGGTATTGTCTTTATAATTGTTGGAGCAGTAGCAATAATTCAAGCAGAAATTGTTTATGGTGTTATTCTTATTGCTTTAGGAATTTTATCTATCTCTTTACCTTCAATTGTATAAAATGCAAAATAATAAATGATACAAAAAGCAATGCAATTTTAATTAAATTGCATTGCTTTTTTTGTCGATTTTGATTATATTCTACCACTCTAGAAACAGCGTTTTTAATGAATTTTTATCAAAACAAAGTAGCTGCAAAAAGATTTAAAAAAGAAGAAACTACCAAAAAGACCTTTCCAATAAAAAATAATCAGTCATGAAAATAATTGAATTACTCAAAACATTAAAAACACAATCTATACAAGGAGATTTAGAGGGGACAATCAATCAAATTCAATTTGACTCAAGAAAAGTAGAAAAAAATGATATGTACGTAGCCTTAAAAGGAACGGTTGCAGACGGACATCAATTTATAAAACAAGCTATTCAAGATGGAGCAAAAGCAATTGTTTGTGAAAAATTACCTGTTTATTTAGAGAAAGAAATTACATACATTCAAGTAGAAAATACGGCAGTAGCACTAGGAATACTGGCAGGAAACTTCTATGGAAACCCTTCCAAAAAGCTCAACTTAGTAGGCGTTACAGGTACAAACGGAAAGACCACCGTCGTAACCATTCTTTATAAATTATTCAAAAAACTAGGATATAATGTTGGACTTATTTCGACGATTCATAACAAAATAAAAAGTCGAATTTATCCCTCTACACATACAACTCCCAATCCAGTAGAACTCAATAAATTACTTGCCGAAATGGTAAAGAAACGCTGTACACACGTTTTTATGGAGGTAAGCTCACACGCTGTCGTACAAAAACGTATTGAAGGACTTCATTTTAAGGGAGCTGTTTTTACTAATATTTCACACGACCATTTGGATTATCACGGTACTTTTGCAGAATATATTAGAGCTAAAAAAGGGTTTTTTGATATGCTTTCGAATACTGCTTTTGCGCTTGTCAATCAAGATGATAAACGAGGATTGGTCATGCTTCAAAACTGTAAAGCCAAACACGTTACTTTTTCGATGAAATCTATGTCTGATTATAAAGTCAGAATTATGGATAGTTCGTTTGAAGGAATGCAGCTACAGATTGAAGAAAAGCAGAACGGAATAATAAACGGAAAAGAAACATGGACAAAACTAATTGGTCATTTCAATGCCTATAATTTGTTAGCAGTTTATGGTGTGGCGATGCTTTTGGGAGAAGATGAAGATGAAATTTTGACAGAATTATCAAATATAAAGGGGGTAAATGGTCGTTTCCAGCGTTATACATCATCTTTGGGAATTCATGCGATTGTGGACTATGCCCATACACCCGATGCACTTGAAAATATTTTGAAGACAATAAGTGAAATCAAGAAAACGAATCAACATCTAATTACTGTAATAGGTTGTGGTGGAAATAGAGACAAAACCAAACGCCCAGAAATGGCAAAAATAGCAACAAATTATAGTGATTGGTCTATTTTTACATCAGATAATCCAAGAACAGAAGAGCCAGAAACAATTATAAAAGATATGCTAGAAGGTGTAAAAGAAGTAGAGCCTTCAAAATATCAAACTGTAACTCTGCGAAAAGAAGCCATTGAAAGAGCATGTAGTATGGCTGGGAAGGATGATATTATTTTGGTAGCAGGAAAAGGACATGAAACCTATCAAGAAATAAATGGAGAGCGATTTGAATTTGATGATAGAGTGATTTTGAAAGAATCTTTGGAGTGATTTCTAAACTCAATTTTTATAAACTATGAAAAATATTATTTTCGGATTTCTACTTTTATTGGGTGTTTTTTTTCTTGTCTTTAGTGTAAATCGTTATACTAAAGTTAGAAGCTTACTACAAACTGGAACTACTACAAAAGCCCTTGTAATAGATGAAGGAGAAGAAAGTGGAATGGATGGTTATGAATACACACCTATCTTTGAGTATAAAGACAATGAAAACAACACAATAACGTTTGTAAGTAGTACAACATCAACCAACTTTAAGTATAGTGTAGGCGATAGTGTAGATATAATATATTTCGAAGATGAACCAAATAGTGAAAAGATAAATTCTTTCTTTGATTTATATGGGTTGGCGTTTGTTTTTGGAGTTTTAGGAATTGTTTTTTCTGTCATTGGATTAGGCTTTTTGATTCATTCTTTTAGAAATAAATAATCAAACTTATGCAACACCTTTCTATTTTTTCGTGGGTACTGCGTTCTTTCTTTATAGGAATAGGAGGTGTTTTGTTGCTTTTAGGTACTAAGCAATATAATAAAACAAATTTTTTACTTGAAAATGGAATTGCCACAAAAGCAATAGTTATAGATATAGGAAAAAAATATGTTGAGCAGCCCAAATATACTGGATATGTTTATCAGCCTATTCTTGAATATTCTGATTTAGAAAGTAATAAAATAACATCTATATACAATATAAACACAGCTTCCACATCTATTGTCCACCAACTCGGAGACACTATAGATATAATTTACTACAAAGAAAACCCAAATAAACAAAGAGAAAATTCTTTTAAGGGACTTTATTTATTTCCATTTAGTTATTCTTTAGCAGGTTTTGTTTTTATTTGCATTGGACTGTGGTTCATTATTGATTCTTTTAGAAAAAATACTACACAATGAAAAGAACTAACGAAAAATCTATTTTTAGAACGTTACACTTAATTTTGGAAACACAGAAAATGATGGAACTGTACGAAGAAGATTTAGAGCCTGAAAGGGATTATTCAGCTATAAGAGAAAAAAAAGAGATGCTAACAAGTCTTGTTAGAGATATTAATAATGACTTATTACCCTATAATATTGGTTTGTTTTCACTAAGTATAGATTCTGAAACTAAACAAAATAGATATTAGTTTGCAGAATTTAGTTTAAATTTGAAGAATAGTTTTACTTATAAAATAAAAAATTATCTATGAAGTCTATAATCAGTTTGTGCTGTATTTTCATTATTTTACAATCTTGTTCTAGCCACAAGTCAGGTTCTCCTGCTAATGAAAGTATGGAAGGCACAGAAACAACTATAAATCAAGACAAAAAAGAGCGTAATAAAGAAGATGTTGTAGCAGGAGCTACATCAGAAGAAGCAGAAGACCCAACTGTGGTGGTAGAATCAAAACCTTTAAATCAAATCGTAATTCCAGAACAAAAATTTACTATTCAAAGGATAATAAAAGTGAAGGGTGAGATAAGTGAAAGCGATATTTCTAGTGAAAGCGAAAACGAACAGTTAAGCGTTTCAAATAAACATGCAAAAGTCTTATTATTTGCCAAAAAGCTACAAAAAGGAGCATATCCAATAGCAAAAAATAGTCTTCCTTACGCAAGTGTACACGTAATGCTCACACAAGGACAAGAAAAAATAGAGGGAGATTTAGAAAACGGAACTGTAAAACTGCTACTTTTAGATTCAGCAGGAATAACAAAAGGAAGTTTTGAAGGAACGCTCATCAAAGACGACGAGCGTTATTTTATTGGAGGAAACTTCTCTAATTAATTAAAAAATTAAATTAAACACAAAATCACATTGTACTTTTTAGTTTAATAATTTATTTTCCGTAATCCGTAATCCGTAATCCGTAATTGAATTTAAAGCACTTCTATCACAAAATTATGATTTGTATAAATACAAATATCAGCAGCAATTGTTAGTGCTTCTTTTACCATTTCTTCGGCTGTAAGATGTGGCGCATGACGCTTCAAAGCAAGGGCAGCAGATTTTGCATACATACTTCCCGAACCAATCGATTCTACTTCTTCATCAGGCTCAATGACATCACCCGAACCCGAGATATTCAAGATTCCGTTTTTATCTACAATAATCATCATTGCTTCTAATTTGCGAAGGTAACGGTCTGTACGCCAATCTTTTGCAAGTTCGATGGCAGAGCGTTTTACATTTCCTCCGTGTGAGTTTAGTTTCTCTTCGAAGCGTTCTAAAAGCGTAAAGGCATCAGCAGTTGAACCTGCAAAACCTGTTAGCACTTTTCCATCTGCAATCTTACGAATTTTTTTGACAGTAGATTTGGCTACTGTGTTTCCCATGGTTGCTTGTCCGTCTGCGCCGATGGCGATTTGTCCGTTGTGAGAAACGGCAAGAACGGTTGTTGATTTTATTTTTTGCATAGTTTTGTTAGTATAATGTCGTTGGTGGAAACACCAACAACGGCATTGGCATTTAATTTTTTATAAATTATAGTATTCTAGGTTACAAATTTACCCTTAATGGGAAAATTTAAACTTCTTCATTAAAATCAGTATCAAAATCGAATATTTTACGCTTGTATTCGTACTGACGACCAAAATAAACATCTTTTACTCGGCTATCTGCTGATACTTCTTCAGGCGTTCCACTTGCAAAAGGGTCTCCTTCAAACATAATATAAACTCTGTCACAAATAGAAAGTGTTTCGTTGGCGTTGTGGTCTGTGATAAGCACACCAATATTTTTTTGTTTGAGTTTTGCCACTAGCATTTGAATATTTTCTACGGCAATCGGATCGACACCAGCAAAAGGCTCATCTAACAAAATAAAATTTGGATTAGTAGCTACTGCTCTAGCAATTTCGGCACGACGACGCTCTCCACCAGAAAGTAACTTTCCTTTTGTTTTTTGGAAACGCTTCAAACGAAATTCTTCAATAAGCTCTTCCATTTTTTCTTTTTGTGCTTGTTTGGATAAATTTCGCATCTGTAATGGTGCAAGAATATTTTCCTCTACGGTAAGTTCTCTAAAAACAGAGGCTTCTTGCGCCAAATATCCGATGCCAAGTTGCGAACGACGAAACATAGGAAGTTTGGTAATATCTCTATCATCAAGATAAATTTTGCCACTATTGGGTTTTACCAATCCTACAATCATATAAAAAGAAGTCGTTTTTCCAGCACCATTTGGCCCTAAAACTCCTACAATTTCGCCTTGATTTACTTCTATCGAAACGCCATTTACAACAGTTCTGCCTCCGTAGCGTTTGATTAAATTTTCTGCTCTCAATACCATTTTTTTACAGTTATCAGTTACCAGTAATCAGTGAAATTCAATTTTATTTCCTTGAGTAACTTTGTACTTCTGTGTTTCTAAAATATTTTTATATCCAAACTTACGAATTACTAATCATTTTGATGCAATTCTGTTTTTGTAAAAACTTCATTTTGTGAATAAATAAGTATTTTGTCTCTATTTATAGAATCTTTTAAGAATTCAGAAACCGAATTGTTACTAATCAAATCTACATCAATATTCAATTCCTTCTCTAAATCTAATTGTAATTTTATTAAATCAAATAAAGAAAAATCAACAGCATGTTCTATCAAAAAATCTATATCGCTACTTGGTTTCTGCTCATTACGAGCATAAGACCCAAATAAATAGACTTTTTTGAGTTCGTATTTTTTCCAAATGGAATGTAGATTTTTTAGCATAATGTAAAACGAAAACGATTGCTAAGGTTTGATTACAAACCATTATCAACGTTACAATTTCAAATATTTATTTCAGCTTTAGAAAAAATATCTTTCAAATCATTGCTTATTGGTAAAGGTTTTAAAGGGGGAACATTTGCTCCACCTGTATTTCCAACAGGAATTTTTCCTACAAAAGATTTTATTCCTCCAAAAATTAAGCGAGGGATTTGTCCTAGTATTTCTTTTCTATCTTTAATTTTAAAACCAAATTCTAACATTTTTAGATGCACAAAGGTATGAGCATAAGGATATTTTTGTCCTAATACATGCGCTCTTTCCAAATGAATCCAAGCCTGTTTAAAGTTCTCCTTAGAATATTCATTTTTATAATTGATTAATTCTAAATCATAAAACGGTTTTAGCGTTTTGGGAATTGAAGTGTAAAATTTCATAGTAAATGTGTCAATAAAAATGATTATTACAAGCTGTTGTTAGGTACGATTATTTTCTTTTATGTATTGCCAATCATATTTTGTACAAAGTCCAATTCCTTTGTGTAAAGTTCTACTCCCATCATTGTTTGGTAATTCGTCAAATATTGGTGGAATATCTCCTATTACTTCTATTAAACAATGTGAATGGTATCCTCGCCATAAGTTAGTATGAAAATAACTTCCGAAATTGAACGCATATTTTACAATAGTTTTTTGCTCCCAATATTTTGTAAAATCTCTTGTATCAAAGATAATATCATAAGTCTTGGGAAGAACAATATCTCCATAACAGTAACTTACACCAACAGATAAAAGTCTTTTATTATCTTTTTCATTTAGAAGTAAACTAAATTCTTGTTGTAAACCTTCAAATTTTTTATCAGAATGACTATTATGGTATCTATCTCTTTTTAGAAATGACATATTTGTCGGCATAGAAAAAGGGATTTTGTCTTGAATTCGAATATATCTTTCTATTGGTTCTATATTTTGTTCATAGTCCCAATTGATTTTAATATTACTCAGTTTGTCAAAGGTTGTTTCAACAATTTTGGTTAAAAGCCTTTCAAATTCAACAGACTTTTTACAAAACTCATCAAACAGTATTTCTGTCTTTGCTACTGAATTGAATTTTTGGTCAATTATATCAAAATAGATAGGTAAAAAGCTATTGAGAAAATCGTTTCTGTTGGTTGTCAATTCAATATCAGATGTCAAATATTTAGTGTTGATAAGTTCACTTATTAACAGTCTGACAAATGCTTTTTTTCTTGTCGGATGCAAATAAGTCAAATCTTCAAAGTTTTCTTGAAGTGTAGTCATTTATGATTATGATTAAACAAGTATTGAGTTCGCTTTAGCAAATTTATGAAGACTTTCATAAAATATCCATCGTATCACTCACTAATCAATTCCATTTTTTTATTCAAATAAAGCCAATTCTACCCATTCACACAAAATATGTCCTACCAAAATATGACTTTCTTGTATGCGTGGCGTATCATCAGAAGGAACATTCAAAATAATATCACAGAGTTCTTTTAGTTTTCCTCCTTTGCTTCCTGTCATTCCTATCGTAATCATTCCAATTTGATTGGCTGCTTCAACGGCTTTTACAATATTTGGAGAATTTCCAGAAGTAGAAATCGCCACCAAAACATCGCCTTCTCGTCCCATTGCCTGTACCATTCTTTCAAAAACAATATCATAGCCATAATCATTTCCTACGGCTGTCATATACGAAGAATTAACGTGCAAGGCTTCGGCAAAAAGTGGTTTTCGGTCTTTGTAGAAACGACCAGAAAGTTCGGCAGAAATATGTTGTGCATCGGCAGCACTTCCACCATTTCCACAAAAAAGAACTTTTCCATCTTTTTCAAAAGTTATTTTCCAAGCCTGTGCAGCCTTTGAAATGTTTTCTAATAAAGGTTCGTTTGTCAAAATTCTCTCTTTTGTAGCGATGCTTTCTTGTATGCGTGTGTTTATGAATTTTTTGTTCATTTAACTGTATGTATTTTGTGTCTATTTATTAAATCCTCTTTTTCTTTTTGTGATAAAGATTCATCTTTAAAAATACTTATTTCTAACCTAGAATTAAAGGCTTTTGCATCTAAAATATCTCTATATTCCACTAAGAGTAATCTAGCATTTGTATATTCTTGACTTGATAACAATTTATCTAAGTGTGTTCTGAAAGATTTACTCAAAAGTTTATCACAATCGCATTCAGATTTAGAATATTCATATTCAAAATCATAAAAATTTTGTTCTAATTTTAGAGAATCACAAATTGAAGAACCACAAGCATGTCTATCTATATTATCACAATGATACATTCCTAAAAAGAACAATGGAAAAGATATAAGTATAACTATCCACTTAGCTCCAAAAATAAATTCGCCACTTGAAAAAAGTTTATTACGATTATTCTTTTGACGAATATGATTTTCTAACGGTATTCGTAGACGTTTAGATACCCTAAATTTTTTAAAAAGGTTGTCATTAATTTCTTTTTCACCTTCCATATCTTCTGGAAATATAAATCTTCTAGTAAATTCTTTAAGTTCTTCTCTTCTATATTTTATTAAAACCTTGGCTTTGTCTCTGTCTATTTGAAACTTACTATATAATGTATCTGATAAGAATGTAGTATTCTTTAAAAGTAATATATTTTCGTCTATAAACTCTTCAATTTCAGGTTCATATCTAATTTGACTTCTTAACCAGTTAGATAATTCTACTTCCTCTACATGACTTATTCTAGTATTGATTATATTGTCATCTTTTTTTCTAAAAAAGAAAGTATTTTTTGGAATATTAACATTCTTATTAGGATTTTCTTTATTTATCTGTATAAATTCTTTTAAAAATCTTGATTTACGTCCTTGAAAGGGTATATCTATCTCAATGATACAAAAGCTTTTTTCATCGTAAACAAAGTTTTCTACATTTATTTTAGCTGTTATTTCTATATATTCCTCTAAACAACTGTAAACCAAATCAGCATTAATAAATTGATTGCCTAATCCTACTATTTGTTTTTTATCTGTTACACCACACAATATAAATGCACTTCCTTCTCTTGGAGAATTTAAGAATGCGTTTACATCACGAGCCATTTCTATAATTTCTCGTTTATTTTTTTTACCATTTTCATCTTTTAAATCATAAAATTTTACTTTATAATCTAAAGTATTTGATTCATCAGGTAGAGTATCAAGAATTTGCTTCCATTCTTCTTTTATTTCCATAATAGTTTTTTACAATATCTACTTATCTTTTGAGCCAATAGTTCATTTTACATACAAAAATACCAAATAAAAAACTCAAAACTGTAATACTACTTTTAAAGTTGCTACTAACCGAAAGGAAAATGTATCTCTTGTAGCATACGCTTTAGCGTGTGAAAACGTACCTTATGCTTTAGCATGAGGAAATTAGCACGAGGAAAATATAAAAAAACTATGAACGAAGTAATCCGTACCGAAAAAATATCAAGGCGTTATAAAATGGGAGATGAAATTATTCACGCTCTCAAATCTGTTTCTATTTCTATTAATTTTGGCGAATATGTTGCTTTTATGGGACCTTCGGGGTCTGGAAAATCTACATTGATGAATATTGTGGGTTGTTTGGATACGCCTACGAGTGGTTCTTATACTTTAAACAAAAGGGATGTAAGCCGACTTTCAGAAGACCAGTTAGCAGAAATTAGAAATAAAGAAATTGGTTTTGTCTTCCAAACCTTTAATCTTTTGCCTCGTGCTTCTTCGTTGGATAATGTTGCTTTGCCACTTATTTATGCAGGGTACAGCAAAAAAGAACGAGATGCAAAAGCCAAAAAAGCATTAGAAGATGTGGGTTTGGGCGACCGTTATCATCACAAACCAAATGAGCTTTCGGGTGGACAAAGGCAGCGTGTAGCCATTGCAAGGGCATTAATCAACAACCCAAGTATTATTTTAGCAGATGAGCCTACTGGAAACTTAGATACAAAAACATCATACGAAATTATGAATCTGTTTGCAGAGCTTCATAAAAAAGGAAATACAATTATTATGGTTACGCATGAAGAAGATATTGCTAATTATGCACACCGTGTTGTTTTTATGCGTGATGGAAATATTGAAAGAGATGAGAAAAATGAAAATCCAACACAAGTAAATTTGGCTGATTTGGTAAAAAAAGAGTAGTTTTTGAACATCGTGGGGACACCAGCAATGGCAAGGAGTATCTCCAATTTTTGTATCTTTGTAGCAAAAACAAACAAAAATCTTTCTCAAAAGATTGAGAGTACAATAGAGAATTGCATTCGTAATTCGTAATTGTCTAATTCGTAATTCAAATAAAGTTATGCAAACTACAAAAGCAAATATAGAAGATAATAATAATTCTGAAAAAATAGTCCGTAAAAAAAAGAACTCGCTCAAAGATTATTTTGCTCTGATGCCCGTTTTGACGTATTTTTTTACTAAGAAAAATTCTAAAAACTTCAATATTCGTGCAATGCACACTATTAATAAGATTTCGATTACTGTTTTCTTGTTAGGTATTATTTTTATTATTGTCAAAAAATTATTTCTTAGTTAAATTAACCGTCGTTGAGGCGTTGCCGTCAACGAGGTTTTCAATTGCCGTTGTTGGTGTTTTAGCGACAGCGACACCAACAACTTATGATATACATTCATATTCCATTTTGCAAACAAGCCTGTCATTATTGCGATTTTCACTTTAGTACAAATCTCAAGCAAAAACAGGCTTTTTTGTATGCTTTAGATAAAGAAATTGAACTCCAAAAGAACTTTTTCAAAAATGCTGTTTCTCCAAATTTGATAGAAAAAGATAAATCTCAACCGTTGCTCGTGTCCTCACGAGCGACAAACCCACAACCACAGCCGTTGTCGGTGTCCCCACCGACGACACAAAAATCATTAAAAACTATTTATTTTGGTGGAGGAACGCCTTCTATTTTAGAAATTTCTGAACTACAAGCTATTTTAGAAAAAGTAAAATCAACTTTTCAGATTGATTCAACTGCAGAAGTTACACTTGAAGCAAATCCAGACGACCTTACTTCGTTAGAATTTTTGAAAGGACTTAAAGAAATTGGTTTTAATCGTTTGAGTATTGGTATTCAATCTTTTGAAGAATCTTTTTTGAAGTTTATGAATAGAGCGCACAATGCAGAGGAGGCAAAAAATTGTGTGAAACTAGCTCAACAAGCAGGTTTTGATAATATTAGTATTGATTTAATTTATGGTGTTCAGTTACCAAAAGAAAAAGATAATCATTTGTTTAAAAATAATTTTGAAAAACAAAGTGAAGGGTTTAATCAAAAATTATTATCAAATCCTCATTATTTTTGGGAGAAAGATTTAGAGTTTGCGCTTTCTTTGAATGTTCCTCATATTTCTGCGTATTGCTTGACTATCGAACCCAAAACGCCCTTTGGAAACTATCTAAAAAGAGGAAAACTAAAACCGATTGATGAAGAGTTTGCAGCCCAGCAGTTTGAAATCTTGACTCAAACGCTTAAAGAAAATGGTTATGTTCATTACGAAATCTCAAATTTTGCAAAACCTAACCAGTTTTCCAAACACAACACAGCCTACTGGCAAGATGAGCCTTATTTGGGTTTGGGAGCTTCAGCACATTCTTACGATGGCAAAAATCGTTTTATGAATGCTGCCAATAATAGAAATTATGTAGAGAATTTGGATAAAAATAAACTACCTCAAATTATTGATAAGCTTTCAGAAGAAGATAGAATAAATGAATATTTCTTAACTTCTCTTCGAACAATTTGGGGAATAGATTTGAATCATTTAATCACAAAATACAATTACAATCTTCTGCAAAATCAATCAAAAACTATTTCAAAATTAGTTGATGACAAACTGATTTTTATGGAAAATGATAAAGTAATTTTAACAGAAAAAGGAAAGTTATTTGCCGATGGAATTGCTTCTGATTTGTTTGTTTAGACTATTTTTTAAATAAAATCAAGGTAATTTTCTCAGGTTTTCCATTTGTTCCATTCTCTTGTTTGTAATAATAATCTTCAATAAAATCTTCAAAATCTACGATAAAATAAAATAAGAAATCACGCACTTCATAGAAATCTATATTTCCGTAAGTGTGTTTCAAAAGCTCAGTCATTCTGTATGAAATCTTTATTTTTTCTAAAAGAGAATTTATTTTTCGTACTCCTTGTGCTGCTTTGCTTGTTGCTTTTTCATCGATTAAAGAAAACGATTGATTCAGAATAAGACATTCATTTTTATCTAGTTTCATAAACTGATTTATAAAAGAAGAATAAGCCTTTTCGATAGGAAATTCAAAGTCAAAATTGGTTTCAATATCGTTGCTTTCATATTTTTTCAATGCAGGACGCTCTTCCTTTTTATAGATTTTTCCTATTTCTATTCCATTTGTTTTTTTGTGAATAGTAAGCTCTGGTTTATCATATTTATTATGATAATGGTCAATTACAATTTTCTCCCAACCTTTTGGCTGTGCCAGTGGATTATTTGCTGCTGGATGCCATTGATGAAAAACAGGCGATTTTTCAGCATTGAGCCATTTCATTTCTAATTTTTGTTTATAATCATAATTCAATAAACGTCTGTTCAAATCTTTGTCTTCTATTCCCCAAAGTCTGTAATACTCATCAAAAGCTCCTATTTCTTTTAGCTTTTCAGTTGGGATAACGACAATTCCCATAGCCGATTCTTTACTGCTTTTTTCAAACTGACCTAGATTTTTAATTTTCAAACTATGATTTTCTAAATACTTATCATATTCAAAACCTTCATTCAAATAAAAGCATTGATAGTGTAAAAGTGTATTTTGATTGATATTCTGATTTACTTCTTCCAAAAAATTAGGCGAATAAATCATATCTACATCAGCAATGATACAATATTCTCCTTTTGCTAAATAAATTCCATTATTGATAGAAGCCGAACGAGACCAAAACATTCCTCTTACTTCATTAAAAACATACTTTATTTTATCTAAATCTTGACAAAAACTCTCTAGTTCATCAGAAATAATTTTATCACTTCCATAATCTATAAAAATGACTTCATAATCAATATTTTCTTTTTGATTGAAACTTTGATTTTGAAGAGAAAGCAAACAGCGTTTGGCAATTTTTGTGTCTCGGTTGCGATAAGGAACAATAAAAGAGAATTTTGGCATTTGAGTGGAAAAATGATTTGGGCGAAAATTTTGATTAAAAGTAAATCAATTAAAACGAAAGCAGGAGTTTCTTGTTTGAATAAGTGAATAATCAAAAATAGTAATAAAAATTTAGCTTTTTATAAAGTAATCAGAGGTTTTAGAAGTATTTTTGTAGAGAGAACAGATAAACCCTAAGGGTCTTCAAGACCCTTAGGGTTTAAAATAAAAACAGAATTTGCAAAAACTAAAGAAAATATATCATAATCTTGCTATTTACCTCCGTTGGTTCATGATACGTGTGGGCAGGACGATACGCTTTTCATTGAAGCTGATGGTAGGTGTGCTTATTTTCTTGCTTTTGATTTCTTTAGTTGCTCAATATTCGGGTACACAAACTTGGGCTGCCAAAATTGGAGCTACCTATTTGAGTGAGCGTTTGGGTTTTCCAATTACAATTGATAGGCTTTATTTTTCAGATATTGATAAACTAACTCTGATAAATTTGCGTGTAATTGACCACACTGACCGTCTTTTTATAGATTCGGATACGCTTAATGCAGATTTGGGTTGGCGCAAGATTTTTGGAGGAAAGGTAATTCAGATTGATGATTTGGAGTTGCGTGGCACACAGTTTAATATGACTTTGAATCCAGCTACTAACTCTTGGAATGTGAACGAGCTCGTAAAAGCTATTTCTGCGCTTTCTTCTACAAGTGATACCACTAAAAAAACAAAAGCAATTCCTTTCAAAATTAGTAAGGCTAGTCTGCATAATGTTCAGTTTTCTCTTCATAATCCTACCAAAGATTCATTAGCAGCAGGAATGTTTGATTACAATCATTTTACAATTAATCAGATTTATGGCGAGTTAGATTATTTTAGACTTTATAAAGATACAGTTGAATTGAATGTCAAAAAAGGAAGTTTAATTGAGCCTTTTGTAGATTTTCCTGTCAGTAATTTAGATGTGTTTTTTCGCTATACCAACAATTCATTAGAATTTCTGAATCTTGATGCAAAAGTTGGAAATAGTCATTTGAAAGATACACTCATTTTTAGGTATGACAGTACGGCTTATCTTTCAGAGAATTTTATAGAAAAAGTAGATATTTATGCCAACCTCCAAAACTCTCAACTAGATTTTGAAGATTTAGCTCGTTTTGCACCTTCACTCAGAGCGTATGATGAGCGTTTGGTCGCAACTGGTTTGGTACGTGGAACGGTAGATAATTTGCGCTCAAAAGATTTACGAATAGATTTTGCCAATCAGAGTTTTATTGATGGAAAAGTAGCTATTCGTGGGCTACCAAACTTAGAAAACTCTTTTCTTGATTTGCGTTTTAAAGATGCTCGGATTACCATCTCCGACATTAAACAATATATTTCTCCTTCCGATTATCAAACTATTTCTCCTTTAGGAATGGTCAGTTTTTCGGGTGAGTTTTTAGGCTTTCCTTCTGATTTTGTAGCTAACGGAAAATTCAAAACTTCCATAGGAAATGCAGTTACGGATATTCATTTGAATACAACAAATAAAACCTACCAAGGAAAACTAAATCTGACAAACTTTAAGGCTGGTAAGTTGGCAAAGAGTGATTTTTTGGGACAAATTACAGCAAAAGGAAAAATAGATGGAAAAGGTTTTACCAAAAAAGAAGCTGATTTTGAAGTCAAAGCAACTGTGGATAGCATTACTCTAAAAAATACATTTAAGTATTATTCTTACAAAAATATTATAGTAGATGGACGTTTGAAATATCCTTCTTTTAATGGAGAAATGACTGTCAATGATGCAAATTTGGTAGCTGATATGCGAGGTAAAATTGATTTGCAGGATAGCATTATCAATGGAAGGATTCGTATTATAAAATCAGATTTGCAAAACTTAGGGATTTCAAGAGAAATTGCAAATCTACAAGGAAATGGAAATTTTAATCTGCAAGGTCTTACTCTAAATTCCATCACAGGAACTGCCGAAATTCGTCAAGCACAGATTGATTACAACAAAAATAAATTGGCTCTTAGTGTAATTTCTCTAAATTCTACATTAGAAAATGGTTTTCGTGATATTCATTTAGAATCTGATTATGTAGATTTGGATATAACAGGAGAGTTTAGATTACAAGATGCTATTAATGATGCAACAAATACTTTTAAAGAATATCAATTAGAATTTCTGAATGATTCGGCTTCGCAGGTAGCATATTATCAAAAGAAGAAAGAAAAATTAGAAAAAAATCCAGCTGAAAAAACGCCATATAAAATAGAATATACTATTGATGTCAAAAAAATAAATCCTCTTATTCGTCTTTTCGAACCTAAATTTTTCATTGCTGCTGATTCAAAACTAGAGGGAACATTCGAACGAAATTTAGAAAAAAATCAAGTCAAGTTTACCTTAGATTCTTACATAGACTCGCTTTCTTATCAAGACTTGGCTCTTTACAAAACGGATTTGAAAATTAATGCCATAAAGCCTTTAGATTCGACAGGCGTTGATGTTCAGACCAATATTTTTTCAGAAAGACAGTATTATACTTCTGCCATTGCTGCCGAAAATCTGCGTGTAGATGCACAATGGTTTGGGAGAGAAATTTTGTTTGACACTTATATCAAAAGGCAAGAATATGAAGATAACTTAGCTCTAAAAGGCTCTTTAAATATTACAGATTCTATTTATGCACTTAATCTTATCAATCCAGAGTTTTTGGTTTTGAATAACAAATGGAAAAGTGATTCTTCTGTTAGAATAGGAATACGAAAAGATGAAATTCGTTTTGAAGATAGATTTGTTTTGCAAAGTGATAGCCAACGAATAGAAATAATGGGTAAAGTTTCGAAAGACCCAAATTCGGTATTAAACGTAGGTTTAGTAAATGTAGATTTAGAACCCTTTGGTATATTTTTGGGGCAAGATGTAGAAGGCAAAGCAAGTGGAGAAGCTTTCATTAGTGGGGTTTATGATACGTTGAAGCTAGAAAATAACCTTAATCTTCAAAAAGTAGTGATGGCAGGAATCCCAATTGGAAACCTACATACAGAATCAGTTTGGAATAATGAGGAGCAAAAATTAAATATTGAAGCCTATTTAGCATACGGACGTAGAGAAGTGGTAGATATTTCAGGATATTATTCTCCAAAAGATAAAGAAAATCCTTTAAATCTTGATGCCAAAATTATTGGAATGAAGCTAGATATTGTTGAGCCATTTTTGAATGTTGTGGCAGATGGCTTTAAAGGTGATGTCTATGGAGCTGTGAAGATAAAAGGAAAACCAAATCAGATTAAATTAATAGGAGAAGCTTTTGTAAGTGGGGGAAGTTTTAGAGTAGATTATCTAAATACAGTCTATCATTTTGATGATAAAGTAACGTTTACCGAAAATCAAATTGGTGTGGATAGGTTGCGTCTTTATGATGATGCTGATAATATTGCTTTCCTTGATGGAGGTATTTTTCACGATGGTTTTAAAGATTTTGTGATGCAGCTTAGTGGAGATATGACAAAAATGAAAGTATTGGATACAAAACCTATTCATAACGACCTTTTTTATGGAACTGCCTTTGCCACAGGAGATTTTGAGCTTTTTGGAGCTCTAGAACAGTTAGGAATTACGATTAATGCCAAAAGTGAAGCTGGAACACGTATCTATATGCCACTGTCCAATCCTGAAGATGTCTCGACGCAATCTTTCATTCGCTTTGTCAATCATACTGATTCTACAAAATTAGATTCACTCAAAACTCGTTTGAGAAAAGAAGATTTATCTAGCCTTAAAATGGAATTTAATTTGGATATTACACCTGATGCCTATGTAGAACTTATTTTTGATAAAAAAGTGGGTGATGTTATTCGTGGAAATGCAAAGGGAAGGCTCAAAATGATTATTGATACAAAGGGAGATTTTAATATGTATGGCGATGTAGAAATCGTAAAAGGAGCGTATAATTTTACCTTTCTTAATGTCATCAATAAGGAATTTAATGTTGATAGAGGAAGCCATATTACGTGGAGTGGCGACCCATTTGCAGCCCAAGTAGATTTGACAGCAACTTACGAACAAATGGCTTCTCTTGCACCTTTAATTACTGTTTCTGACAGTAGTATTTTGGCTAGTCAGGAAATAAAAAGACGTTATCCTGTTGTAGTGGATTTATTTTTGAAAGGTGATTTGCTTACTCCAGATATTCGTTTTGATATAAATATACCTCAATATCCAGCTCTGATAATAGCAGGAGGAACGCCAATTTCGCTAGAGTCCTATGTAGCTGCTTTCAAAACTCGTATTCAGAATGACGACCAAGAGATGAACAAACAGGTGTTTAGTTTGATTTTGCTACGGCGTTTGTCAAGTCAAAATACTTTTGAGGGAATTAATCGTTCGGCAGGAAGTAGTGTGAGTGAACTTTTGTCCAATCAGCTTAGTAATCTTATTTCGCAAGTAGATGAAAACCTTGAAATTGACCTAAATGTGCAGGGTTTAGATGCTGATGCGCTCAATACATTACAACTCCGTTTGTCATATTCGTTTTTTGAAGGAAGAGTACGTGTAACTCGTGAAGGTTCATTTACAAATGTTCAGAATCAAGCTAATTTAGCCAGTATTGCAGGAGATTGGACAGTAGAATATTTGATTTTGCCAGATGGAAAACTGCGTATGAAAGTCTATCATAAAAACAATATCAATGCCTTCAATACAGCCTTAGAAAATAACTCCACAGCAGGTGCAGGACTTCTAAAAATCTTTACCTTTGATAGTTTTAAAGAGCTTTTTAAATTTAAAAAGAAGAAAAAGAAAGCTCCTTTTGTGCAGGATAACGAAATTCGGATTGAGGAGTGATTACATAAGCTCCAAAACTCTATCTATTTCACTTTGATTGTTAGTTCTTTTAAGTTCTTCATCAAAAGCATCTAAAGCAAAATTTATAATTTTTTCATTCTTAGAATGATTACGAATAGTGTTGTAGCATTTTATCACTACTTCTACTGATTGTGAGTAAACGTAATCATATTCATAATTACGTATGAGGTCGTGTTTTTGTGTATTGATTAGAAGTTGTAAACATTTTAGAGCAGAAGATTCATCACTAATACAAGATTTCAAATAATCATAAAAACCCGAATTTCTTTGCATACAAGCAGGAGATAGAGTAAAGTATTCCAACAGATTATAATTATCATCAAATTGTAAAGAATCTAAATAAGTAAAATGAAACTTGTCTATATCATTCCCTTCATCAATGATTTTTTTCAATAAAAACTCTGACTTTTTTCTATATCTACCCCCATTTTCTCCTATGTTCTTCAGACATCTGTTTATAACTGTGTGCATTTCATCCTCTTGAGACTTTGATAAAATATAAAATAATATTTTTTCTGCACCTTCATAATTCTCCATCCAAGCACCTAATAGTTTTGAAGATATGGTTTTACGAATGTCTATTGAAGAACTATATACCTTATCGTTTTCTAAATTATTTATAATCTCAATAGATTTCTCTAAAAATGGAATTAGCTTTTTAAAATCTATGTGTATCATATCGTCTAATGATGCAATAGACGTTTCTAGCAAATGATAATTCAAATGTTTTGTTAGTTTTACAAAAATATTTAGAGATTCTTCTCTATTATATCTACTCAAATAAGCTATATTTTTAACAATAGCCATTCTTATAAAAGGGGTATTCTGTAAAGCAAGTTCTTGTATTAAAGTAAAAACCCTTTCTGAATAATTTTCATTATATCCATATTTCAATAATAATCTAATTCCAACTCCTTTTTTGTTTCCACTAATAGAAAAACTATTTATGTCATTTACTTCGCTATTAACAGAAGTATTTATATAGCTTGATAATATTTGAAATAAAGATTCATTATAATATTTTTGTCTGAAAAAATATTTATAAACATCAGTAATAAAATAAGTGTCATTAAAGTTTTTATCTAAGTTTATAAACTTGAATAAAAGCTCAATAATACTAACATCATATTCTACACTCATTAATGCTCTTACAGCTTTGATTTTATACTCTAAATGAATATTATTGTCATTTATTATTTCAAGAATTAGAGGAATAAATTTTTTGTGATTCTCTTTTATAGCATTATGAAACTGATCTGAATTACCTTCTAAATTTACTTCATTTCTAGAAATAATAGATGTTCTTGATTCGTATTCATTGTATTTTTTGAAAGAATATTTCCATTGTTTCAAGTTCATTTTTTCATAGGCAATTTTTGGTAAAGCAACATTTCCGTTTCTAACATTTACCATATACTCAGAGGGTTTTTTATCTATGAATTTTCCATGTAATCTTTCTAATTCTTGAAAGTATCTTTTTAATTGAGGATAATTATTTAATTCATTAAGAGGAATTGAAGAGATTAAACTCTGTTTATAAAAGCCTGTATAATTTGCAACTTCCCTTTTTCCATCTTTATCCTTTTCAATAACTGCTTTTCCATACTTATTTTTGATTTGTTCGATTTTCTTGATAATAATATTTTTTTGCTCTTTACTATACGAATGAAAAGTTTTTTCTAATAGTTGTCTTATTTGCCAACCTAAATAATCTCCTCCTCCTTGCGCTTCTTCTAAAAGTTTTTTATCAGACAAAATAGTGAATGTTTCATCAAAAAATACTGTCGGTTTTGATAATATCACTTCTAAAATAATGATAAAGTAGGCTTTCAATTTTTTATTTACTAAATCTTCAATTTCAGACTTTACAAAAATCAAATCTTCATTTGTTTTTTTACTCAGATACTTTAGCATTGTATTGAATAAACAGTCGTTATAATTTTCATCTGTTCTGTTTGGATAATAACGATAGATATCGTAGTAATTTATTGTGCTATCATTTTCAAAATATTGCATTTTATCACTAGAAATAAAATTTTCTATGTTTTTATTCACTACTTTTTTGCAACAGTAGTAAGACATCTCTAAATCAATCTCACTCATATCTTTGACTAGCTTATTGAAATGATAATCTCTATATTCCTTTTCTTCTGTCTTATTTAAAGAGTAATCATACAGCCTTTCAAATGCCCATCTTTTGTTATGTTCACTTGCCTTTTCAATTAATTTTGGATATAAATATTTATCTTTTTGTAAATCTAATAGATGTTTATCTAAAAATGAAAATACAGAAGGAGTAGAGAAATCTTTAATATTATTGGCTACTCTAAAGATAAGGTTATAGTTAGGTTGTTCATATTTGGTTTCTACAAAATAAATTGCTTTCTCTGCATCTATTTGAGCCAAACGAGCAAGTAAAAGTTCAGAGCTATCGTCCTTCAATACCAGTTCAGTATGATTTTCAAATAAAAATTCTATCCAAGTTGTACTCACTACTTTACTCAAAAACTTATCACACAAAACAGAGTTTTTAGCTATTATATCATTAAATATTCTTTTCTCTTCTACCAAAACATCTTCATAGAAAGAAAACAACTCTATGATTATGAGTTTAATATGAAATCGAATTTTATCATTAGATAAAATTTTGCACACTTCCTCTTCATACAAATCTTCATCATAGTATTTTAGATAATTGATAACTTGTTTTACTCTTGAACGAGTAAACAAACCTTGTACTCTACTTTCCAAGTCATCACTCAAGCTTTTTCCTGATTCTACAAAAAAACGAGCAAAAACATAATCAAAGAAAGTTTGATGAAAAAATTGAATATTTCCGTTTTCTACTTCTACTAATAGATTTTCGGTAATCAAAAACTTTAGGCTTTTAGCAGCATTTTTATACTTTCTACTTTTTAATGTAAGTGTTTGTTTTTCATACATCTTGGTAGAAATACCCTTTAGTAATTGAGTTACTTCCTCCTTTGGTAACTTAACATTAGTCAGCTTATCATCTATTTTATCTTCCCATAATTTATCATAAAGCTCCTGTAAAGTAACAGTTGGTTTAAGTAAATTATGAACTGGCTTATAGACTTTACAAAAAACATCCAAATGTAAAGGTGTAGAAAGAAAATCTATTAATTTATTACTCAGATTAGAGGGTTTTATATTAAGCAACGACAAAACTTTGATTACTTGCTCTTTCTTTAATTTTTTGACTTCAAATTGAGCATACTGTTGTCTGTTTTGATATTTATTTAATTGTGTATCATAAGACAAATCATATTTTCTACACGAAACAATAATTTTGATATTAGGAATGTCATGTAGAGAGTCTATTAGACTTGTATAAGTTTCAAGAGGCTCACGGTTATTAGACAAGGTTTGGGAAAGTGCATCTATTTGGTCTATAATCAAGACGATGTTATTGTAGCTAGATAAATTCTTAAACATTTTAGTAAAGCTATATTTTAAATCTAAACTTTTTTTTAAGTCTTCTATATTAAGTGCAGGTCTTCTATCAGCTTTTATAGCTAAACAGGGAATCTTTTGCTGTGTTAGAGAATGATATAAATCTCTAGTAATTACTGTTTTTCCCATTCCAGCTTCGCCTACTAAAAAAGCTACATTCTTATTTGTTTGACCTTGTGCAATGAAATCTAATAACTTCTGTGTTTCTTCTCTTACTATATGTGAGTTGGGCAAGTTATGAAATTGATACTGTTCCTTTTTGAGAGTATAAGATGCTTGTGCTAAGTTTTTAATAACTGTTTCTGTATCTAGTTTTTTGTTTTCTTTAGAGGAATTATAAATATCTCCAATGTGAACATTACCTTGATTATTAAAATTATTGTGCGAAGCAACATTTTTTGAATTTTCTATGTGAGCCACTTGATTTATGAAATTTTTAGTAACCTTATCTAAATTATTATAGTCAAAGTCTGCATCAAATAACAAAGACAGTTCTTCTAAATAAGAAGAATCAAAATTTTCATTTGGAAACTCCTTTAGAAATTCTCGTAGTTGATATATCTTATTTTCTGTTTCTTCAATCCTCTTATCTAAATTAAATTTTAGAGATGATTCTACGACAATAGCTCTCTCTTTCCTGAAAAAAGCTATTTTTTCTAATAATTCATCAAGATATTTATTTACTTCGCTTCTATTCATTTTTATAATCTGTATAATTTTTTTATCTAAAAACAATATACAAAATTATGCTAATAAAATAACCAAGTTGCTAAAAATAAAAATCACGCATTAAAATCTAAAAGGTTTTAATACGTGATTTTAATATTTAATTCTACCACATAATCTTACCCCATCGGCACTTCCATCAACAAGACTTCTGCATCTTGTGATGCTTCTAATTCAAAATCTTCGGTGTTCCAAATTCCAAAACCATCTTTTGTGTCTAGTTCTTGCGTTTCATTGTTATTTTTCAAAATAACTTGACCTTTTAAGACAAAAACATAAACACCATTTTTTGTAGCATCTTTTAAGTCATAATCTACTTTTGTTCCTGTTTCTAAAGTTCCTAAATGAAACCAAGCATTTTGATGAATCCAAACACCTGCATCATCTGCATTAGGCGATAAAATCTGTTGTAATTTATTTTTTCTGTCTGCTGGATTGAGCTTAATTTGGTCGTAACGAGGAGTTACATTTCGTTTATTCGGAATAACCCAAATTTGAAGAAATTTAGTAGTCTCTTGCGTGTCGTTTACCTCGCTATGCTGCACACCAGTTCCTGCACTCATTACTTGTATCTCATCTTTTCCTATAAATGAAGTATTGCCCATACTATCTTTATGACGCAATCCATTCTCTATCGGAATACTGATAATTTCCATATTGTCGTGAGGATGTGTTCCAAAGCCACTTCCACCTGCTATAATATCATCGTTCATTACACGCAAAACACCAAAATTCATACGTTCTGGATTGTAATACGATGCAAAACTAAAACTGTGTGCGCTTTTGAGCCAACCGTGGTCAGCCATTCCTCGTGTGTTTGCTTTATGAAGAACTGTGTTTGCCATAATAGATTGTGTTGAAGAGTTTGGTAAATGATTAAATCCTAAAATAGTATCAGAATCTGTAACAGAATTTACTGTTTTGTCTTTATTTTGTTTGCTGAAAATATTTCCCAAAACAGGTGTAGAAACTAAAAAACTTGTTCCGAGTGTCGTCTTTAAAGCTCGTTTTAAAAAATCTTTTCTATTCATTACTGATGAGAATTATAATTTTATTAATTGTATATACAATATTTGTATGTACAATTAAATTAACGTAGATATTGAAAAAAAGTTTCAAAATTGTTTCCAGTAACGTGAAAATGACCTTGTTAGTAAATTTAGCTACTCAAATTCTTAATACATTGTTCTCTCAAACTCCAAACAGATTCAAAAGTAATTACACTCTCAAGTATATTGTTTTGCTTTTCAATCCATTTTCTCAAAAAATCTTGATGATAATTAACTTTAAACTCATTTACTTGATAAGGCTCAATTTCAATTTCCTCCAAAATATCATTTCGTAGATTTTCAAAATCAGAAGTATTGTTTGTAAAATCCTTTTCTATTCCGTTTATTTTAAGATAACAATGAGCCTCTGGAATATAATCTAGTTTATAAGCAAATTCATTTTCTGATAAAATATTTCCAATCTTGAGTGTGTTAGAACTATTCATTTTATAAATACCAATGTAGAGTTTTATATTTCTTAGCTCATTCAAATCAGCTATTTTTTTGAGAAAAGCGTGTTTAGAACTACATGTTCCTTTTTGTTCTGTCAAAACCAAACTCAAATCATGCCGATTAGTATTTCTTCCATAGGGTAGGTTTTGAATATATTTTATAAGCTCATTCCAATCTCTTATTCCTAGAGAAGTTGTAAGTGAAGTTAGTTTATCTTTTGATTTGAGTAAAATAAGATTAGAAAATTAGAGGATTTTATACAGTTATGACATAAGTCAGAAAAATAATTAGGAAGATAACTACAATTAAATTTGTATATAAAATTGCTTTGGGTAGATTTGCTTTTCCCAAAAATGAAAGCGCACTTCCTACTATAATACTGACTACCAAAGAAGTACAAGCAGTAAGAACTAGTGTTATTATCCAATTTGGTATTGGAACATGAGGATGAGGAGGCTTCATTATATCCCAAGCAATTCCTCCCAAAATTCCACAAATGGAACAAGTAAAAAGAGAAACTCCTGCTGTTTTTAGTACAAATAAAAAGTGATTCATAGCTATATTTATTTTGGTTCACAGTAGATTTCACAACTAACGTTTGTATAAATGATTGGATAACTCATGAAAAATTCTAGTTCAGAATTAAGCCAACTTTCAATGGCTTTTTGTGTAGCTTCATCCTCATTTCCTTCAAAAAAAAGATTTATTTCATCTTCTACCCAAACTTCATATCCATCAAAGAAATAGCTTACTGGTTTGTATAAGTTTTCTTTAACTTTCCTTATTACCAAACCAATTTCTACATCAGAAGTAAAATGTTGTTTTTCTTCATCAAAAACATAAACTCCTAGTGTCTTTGTTTTGCTTATAAACTCCTCTAGTTCTTGTTTAGAATGTTTCATTTTTTCTATCCCCCAGCATACACATATTCCATCAACCAAGCTGCTGCAATCGCTCCATACGTACCGAGCGCATAGCCCAAAACAGCCAATAAAACACCCACAGGCGCAAGTGCTGTACTAAAAGCAGAAGCCACCACAGGAGCAGAAGCTGCACCCCCAATATTTGCTTGACTTCCAACAGCCACAAAAAAGAAAGGAGCTTTTATAGAATACGCCATTAAAAGTAAAATGCTAACGTGAACGAGCATCCAAATAATTCCTAAGAAAAACAGACCCAAATATTGTCCAATTTCAGCTAGATTCATGTGCATTCCAATTGTGGCAACAAGAATATAAATACAAACACTACCAATTTTTGATGCACCTGCACCTTCCATCTTACGAAGAGGAGTAAAGGAAAGCAAAACACCTATCGTAGTAGCGAAAACAACTAACCAAAAGAAACCACTTGTAAGTGAATTAAGTCCAATATCTTTGAGTTGAGTTTCATATTCTTGCATAAAAGGAGTAATATTATCAGCTAAAAAATGCGCTCCTGCTGTTGCACCAAATCCAATTGCCAAAATTATAAACAAGTCAGTTGTGGAAGGAATACGTGCGTGTTTGGCTTGAAAATCCTCCATTTTTTTCTTTAAAGCTGTAATAGAAGAATTATCAGCTCTCAATATTTTATCAATTTTATCACTCATATTTGCACCATACAACAAAAATCCCATCCAAATATTAGCTACCACAACATCAATAACTATCATTGCACCAAACAAACTTCCACTTGGTTGATAAATTTCTTTCATCGCTGCCTGATTTGCTCCTCCTCCAATCCAACTTCCTGCAATCGTAGAAAGACCTCTCCAAATCGCATTATTTCCTGTTCCCGCTACCGTTTCTGGACTTATTGCATGTACAATAAAAAGAGCCACAGCACCCCCAACTACAATTCCGACCGTAGCTGTCAAGAACATCACAATCGCACGCCAACCCAAATTCAAAACTCCCTTTAGGTCAATGCTCAAACAAAGTAAAACTAGCGCAACAGGCAGTAAATAACGAGAGGCCACAAAATAAAGATGAGATTCTTTTATAAATCCTTTATATTCACTTTTCTCAATTCCGTTATCTGAAAAAATCTTTTTTACATCATTAAAACTAGCACCTTCTGGAATAGAAATATTCATCGAAGTTGCAAAATCCACTACTTTTACATCAAACCATTCGGCTGCAATTAGATGAAAAGGGTAATTTAATAAGGCAGGAATAAAATAACATAAAAGTAATGCAGGGCAGTAGGTATAAAACTTTTGCCAACCTTTATTTTTACTGTTAGAAGTAGCAAAAATAAAAGCTAAAACAATAAGCAAAATACCCAAAACGACAGCATCGTTTGTAAAGAGAGGAGCGTTCATATATCAGTTATCAGTAAACAGTTATCAGTTACCAGTCGAATTACAAATGCGTAATTCTTTTGAAGTAAGATTAAAACCGAATGGATTAGGATTAAATTTAAAACTATTCACAATATAGAATCTGTTTTTTGGGTTTACAACTCTTTATCAAAATTTTCATGAAAAAATACTCAAAACAAGTCGTATTGATAAATGTTGTTATGTATAGAATCTCATTTTTTTACAGATAAACAACAAAAATTTATGAAAGCAGCATTAATTACTGGCGCATCTAGTGGAATTGGTCTTGAACTAGCTCATGTGATGGCAAAAGAAAAACACAATTTGGTTTTGGTAGCTCGTAGTATTGACAAACTCAACGAACTTGCTGATGAACTGACACAAAAACATGGAATAAAAGTACAGACTTACAAGGCAGATTTGAGCAATGCTAAGGAAATAGAAAATCTTTATCAACAAACTCAAGATGATGATATTGAAATTAGTTATTTGATAAACAATGCAGGTTTTGGAGAATATGGAAATTTTATAGAAAACGATTGGGAAAAACTCAATAATATGATGCAACTCAATATGGTTTCGCTTGTTCATCTAACAAGTTTGTTTTCAAAAGACATGGTTAGTTCAAGTTTTGGTAAAATTATGAATGTTGCTTCGACGGCTTCTTTTCAGCCTTTACCTTATTTTGCTGTTTATGCTGCTACAAAATCATTTGTACTTTCTTTTTCAGAAGCGATTGCGAGTGAACTAAAAGACCAAGGAATCACAGTAACAGCACTCTGCCCTGGACTCACAGGAACTGGTTTTGTAGAAGCTGCAAATATGGAAGACACAAAGTTTTTGGATAAAGCAAAATCTGGAATGGCAACACCTGAAGAAGTGGCTGAATATGGTTATGAAGCTATGATGAAAGGAAAAACGGTAGCTGTACACGGAACAATTAATTCTATAATGGCAAATTCTTCACGATTTTTGCCTAGAGATTTAGTTACTACAATAGCTAAAAAAGTCCAAGAGTAAATAAATTTGGAAGTATGAATTTAGATTTTAGAAATAAAATACAAATTAAATTATACAGAATAGGAGTAATTTTGATTTTTTCAGTTGCTCCTTTTTTTTGTATAGAAAGTTTGGCTCATAAACTGCCGTTGAGGTATGAACCGTCAACGAGGTTAAATGATTATATTTCCTTAGAAGAAACTCAAAAACTTTATAATAATATTTTTGATTTAGAATTTAATGATAATAAAATAAGTAATGATAAAATCAAAACACCTCTACATTTGGTAGTTGAAGATTTTAGAGATATGCTTTTTATTCTTTTGACGGAAGACAAAGAAACCTATCATCAATTAGAACAGAATGAAGAAGTAAGACTTGAAGAGTTAGAGAAATTTAAAGACAAAAAAAATAATTATTATAAAGAGTACAAATGGGCAAAAGCTGAAATAAAATTACACCATGCAATAATAAAACTTTCTTTTGATGAAAAATGGTCTTCTGCGTGGCGAGTTCGTCAAGCATATAAACTACTTTTAGAAAATGAAGAAGAATTTCCGAATTTTATAAAGCAAAAGAAATCATTGGCACTTCTTCAAATCGTTTTGGCAAGTGTTCCTCAAAAGTACCAATGGGCATTGGACTTGATTGGAATGGACGCAGACTTAGAAAATGGAATTAAGAATCTTCAAAAAGCTACTACTCAAACTCATTTTTTTCAAAAAGAAGCATTGTTGTGGCAGTCTTTACTTCAAACCTATTTGAATGAACATATAATTGAAAATACTGAATCTTCAAAAGAAATAGTTCAGAGTTTAATCAAAAAATATCCTTCACAAAAATTAGTTTTATTAGTTTCTACTTTAGTTTTGATGAAAAATGAATCGCACAAAACAGCACTTTTAGCGTGGCAAGATTATGCTAAAACATATCAAAATAATAAGCTAGTTTTTGAGAAAAAAGAACATGTTAGCTTAGAATATCTTTTGGCAGAACTCTATTTTTATTCAGAGCAACCTAAAAAAGCAAAATTTCATTTCCTTAATTTTATAAATAAAAATAAATTAAATCAAAGCCGAAATTTTATAAAGAATAGTTATTTCAAGTTATTTTTGATAGAATGGTTTGAAAGTTCAGATATAAACATAAAAAATAAGTATTTCGATTCTACTTTGAATAATGGAATTTCGAAAACGGTAGTAGATAAAAATGCTAGAACGTTTGTCGAATCTGTAAGAGAATCAAATCAATTGCCTAACAAAATACTATATCAAGCAAGGGTTTTGACAGATGGAGGGAATTATAGAAAAGCTTTAGAAATTTTTTATCAAATTACAGACTCAGAACTTCAAGAGTGGGAAAAAGAAAAGCAGTTTGAATCTATTTTAGAATATAAATACAGAAGAGCAAGAATTTTACAAAAAATGCTTCAAACAAATGAAGCTGTTTCTCTTTTTAAAGAAGTAATTGAATATTCGACACTTCATAACCAAAATGAGATTCATTATTTTGCAGCCAATTCAGCCTTAAAACTTGGCTTCATTTATAAAAAATCAAATAAAAAATTAGCTAAAAAATATTTTGAAATGGCAATTAGTTTTGAAGATCATCAATATGAAGAAAGCATTACCCAAAAAGCAAAACTGGCTTTAAAAAAGTTATGAGTTAATTGATATTACACAGTAACAAATTTTTTACATAAAAATGAAACCCACGATTTTAATCGTGGAAAAACAGTCATAATGTTTTGTTTCCCATAACTTCAGTTACGAGTTTCATTCTTGATACTTTAATCAATTTCTATCCCTAACTTACAACTTGAGGTCAATTAATACAGAAAAAAATCAACCTTTATTATGAAATCATTTTATCTATTTGTTGTTTCACTTCTATTTTCTTTTGTTGGTTTTTCTACTGTTGTAGAAGCTTCTCGTCCTGCTTCAAATAAAGTTCATTATTCGAAAAGCAAAGATTCAATTATAGCAGAAGCTGAAATAGAGAGCGAAATTAAGAAAAAGGTAGTTTTGATGGATTCAGTTGCTCTAAAAACAGAAACTCTTCCTCAAAAACCTAAAAAAAGAGGATTAGGAATGATAATCGGAGGTTCTTTTCTACTGCTTTTAGGAATCGTTTTTGGCATAGGATTGTTACTCATTTTTTTATTAGGTTTTTCTATTGGTTCAGGATTTTATTTTCGAGATATTTATGCCATCGCTGGAATAATGCTAGGAGGACTTATCAATTTTGGAGTAGGTATTTATATGATTTCAAGAGGTAGAGCAAGATGGAGAGCTTATAAAAAATACAGAAAAGCAGTTAGAAAAATGAAAAAGAATAATCATAATTTGAAATAGTAATAATATTTAAAATCCTAAGTGTTTTCAAGAGCCTTATGGTAGGGTGTTTAGAATTTCAAAATTCCTTCGTTCAATTTTCTAAAAAACTTATAAGAATAAATTGTATTTTAGCTGCGTAATATGACTGTTTTTGTCCAAAATGGGTTAAATTTCAATATTACGCAGCTACGCAGCTTTTTATATATTTACCCTTATTTTTTCTAAAAATAGAACGCTGTGATGCAGCTAAATTTTATTACAAAAGTTAGTTAAAAAAGAAGCAAATTCTAAATACCCTACCTTTAAAGTTTCTAGAACTACTAAAAAAATCCATTCTTTACAATTGTAGAGAATGGATTTTTTGCTTTTATTTGACTGTAAAAGATGAGGATTTTGTCCTACTTTTTAAAATCAGAAATAAAAATTTCAGTAGTAGTATTTATAGCTAAATCAGAACTATGATTTTTTTCTACTTGAATAATTTTTGGAGTAGGAATTTCATTATTCAATTCTACATGGCTTCCTTCATTTACACTTATATGAGGCGCAATAATCAAAGAAACAATAGACATAAGTTTAATCAAAATATTCATTGAAGGACCCGAAGTATCTTTAAAAGGATCGCCTACTGTATCTCCAGTAACGGCAGCTTTATGAGCATCTGAGCCCTTGTACTGCATCTTTCCATCAATTTCTACTCCTTTTTCAAAAGATTTTTTAGCATTATCCCATGCACCACCTGCATTAGATTGAAACATTGCCATCAAAACTCCTGACGAAGTAACACCTGCTAAAAGTCCACCCAAAATCTCGGCAGAACTCACATTTGCAAAAACTCCTTTAAACCCAAAACCTACCAAAATAGGAACAATAATAGCAATTGCACCAGGAAGCATCATCTCACGAATGGCAGCCTTTGTAGAAATCTGAACACAACGGTCATAATCAGGCGTTCCTGTTCCATCCATAATCCCTTTAATTTCTTTGAATTGACGACGAACTTCTTTTACCATTTCCATCGCTGCACGACCTACGGCAGAAATTGCCAAAGCCGAAAATACAAAAGGAATCATTGCGCCCACTAAAAGTCCAGCCAAAACAGGAGCTTTATAAAGGTCAATGGCACTAATCCCTGAAATACCGACAAAGGCAGCAAAAAGAGCAAGTGAAGTAAGGGCTGCCGAAGCAATGGCAAATCCTTTTCCAACAGCAGCCGTAGTATTTCCTGCTGCATCTAAAATATCTGTACGCTCACGAACTTCAGGAGGTAAATGGCTCATTTCGGCAATACCACCAGCATTATCAGCTACGGGGCCAAAAGCATCAACGGCAAGTTGCATTCCTGTTGTTGCCATCATACCAGCTGCAGCCATCGCTACACCATAAAAACCAGCAACTGCATAAGCACCAACAATTCCAGCTGCCAAAACAAGTGTTGGAAGAGTTGTAGAGTGCATTCCGACAGCCAAACCTGCAATAATATTTGTTGCTCCACCTGTTGCAGATTGTTTAATGATTGAGTTTACAGGTCGTTTGCCCATCGAACAAAAATATTCTGTAATATAAGACATGGCTGCACCTACGGCAAGACCAATTGCAATTGCCCAAAAGACACCCATTGAAGAAAATGAAAACCCTCTAAAACTCATTGTTTCGGGGAGCATCCAAGTTACTAAGAAATAAGAAGCAATTACGGTAAGAAGAATTGCAGCCCAGTTTCCAATATTTAGAGCTGTCTGTACGTTTCCACCTTCTTTTACACGAACAAAAGCAGCACCAATAATAGAAAAAATAGCCCCCAAACCTGCAATCATCATCGGCAATAAAATTGGAGAAAGTCCATTAAACTCATCAAAAACTTTTATTTCTCTACCCAAAATCATGGCAGCTAAAATAGTGGCTACATACGAACCAAAAAGATCTGCCCCCATTCCTGCTACATCACCTACGTTATCACCTACATTATCTGCAATCGTTGCAGGGTTACGAGGGTCATCTTCTGGGATTCCTGCTTCTACTTTTCCTACAAGGTCAGCTCCTACATCGGCAGCTTTTGTGTAAATTCCTCCTCCCACACGAGCAAAAAGAGCAATACTTTCAGCTCCCAAAGAAAAGCCTGTCAAAACTTCAAGAGCCATTTCCATTTCTAAGCCATTTACTCCTGCACCTACACGCTGCACAAAATACCAGTAAAAAGCAATGAAAAGAGAACCCACTCCCAAAATAGCCAAACCTGCAACGCCCATTCCCATGACTGCGCCACCTGTGAAAGAAACGTCTAAGGCTTTAGAAAGACTTGTCTTTGCAGCTTCTGCCGTCCTTACATTTGCTTTTGTAGCGATACGCATTCCAACAAAACCAGCTAAAGCAGAAAAAACAGCACCAATAATAAATGAACCCACAATAGCAGGGTGAGAGTTTGCACTTGTCATTCCTAAGAAAAATAAACCCAAACAAGCAATGACTACAAAACCAGCCATTACTTTATATTCAGCTTTTAAGAATGACATTGCACCTTCGGCAATATAACGAGCAATTGTGGTCATACGCTCGTCTCCTGCTGGTTGTTTGGAGACCCAAGCCGAACGAATAGCTGTATAAATAAGTGCAAGAACTCCAAAAAGAGGCACTAAATAAATGATATTTTCCATTAAAGAGGGATAAAATTAAGTTGTAAATTGAATTTGTGTATTAGAATAACAAAAATTCTTATTTTTTATGAGAAATCAAATAAAAATTTTGTCTTTTTTGTAAATTAAAGAAAATTATATGGATTTATAAAGAGAACTGTATAAAAAAAGGCTTTGTGTCATTTTTGAAACAAAGCCTTTTCTGTGAAATTGATTTCTCTAATAGTTAGGAGTTACGCACTCTAAACTCACGTAATATCATAATTCACTAATAATCAGTAGTTTGTATTGATTTTTGATAATTTCGTTTAACATAAAAAACTCAAATTTATCAAAAATAGAATTGCAACTATCTGAAAGTCAATGTTTTTAAATCTCATATGTTTTTAAATCTCATATGATGTTAAAGTGCGTAATTCCTAAGAATAATTAGTAATACAATGAAGGCATTACTTTTGCGTTTTAGTGATAAAATGTACAATAGGTTTTCTAATCTGTCTAATAAAAATATACTATTTCATCAAAGATGAGGAAGGTCTATTTTACCATACTATTAGACAAAAAAAATGCGACCTCCCTAAATCCCTCCGAGGGAGGGACTTTGAATGGTACTTTCTCCCCTCCTTTGGAGGGGCTGGAGGAGGTCAAAAGGAAAATGTCTAGTAATATGCTATTTTACTTATAAATTCTATCTTCATCTTTATCATTATGAAAATTTTAGCTTATAAATATAGTTCAAAATATGTTTTTCTAAGCCTATTTTTGCTTTGTTTTTCTATCGCCTTTTCAACTTTTGCTCAACAAAACAACAATAACCGTGGAAGAGGATTGTTATTAGAAGCAGAAGAAAAAGCAAGTGAAAAAATTGCTTTAAAATCTCAACAGACAGAAGAAAGTTATAGAGGATTGCCTTCTGCTGTTTCTCTCAAACAATACTGCCCAACACCAGGTGACCAAGGAACGTATGGAACATGTGTTGGTTGGACAACTGCCTACGCTGCTAGAACGATTTTAGAAGCTCGTCAATTAGATTTACGCTCACAAGCTGAAATAGATGCACTTATTTTTTCACCAGGTTTTATTTACAAATTAGTAAAAGAAGATGAAGACCAAAATTGTACGTATGGTGCAATAATGACTGATGCACTCAAAAAAATGCAAGTTCATGGCGTAGCGACAAGAAAAAACTTTCCAGAACAATGTGTTGATTATGTTCCTGAAAAAATTTATAAGGAAGCCGAAGAGTACAAGCTAAAAGATTACGTTCGTTTGTGGAACATTGGTTTCACAAATGAAGAGCGTATTTTGGCACTCAAAAAAAGTCTTACAGAAGGAAATCCTGTCGTAATTGGAATGGAAGCTCCTCCCTCAATTTATGATGCAAAAGAGTTTTGGAAGCCTACCGAAAAAGCAGGACAAGGTTGGGGAGGACACGCTATTTGTGTCGTTGGTTTTGACGATAAAAAAGGAGAAAAGGGTTCTTTCGAAATAATGAATAGCTGGGGGACAGGTTGGGCAAATGGAGGTTTTACTTGGATAGAATACGATACTTTTACGGAATTTGTTCGCTTTGCTTACGAACTTGTACCCTATTATAAGCCTAAAAAAGAACGCCCATTATTAGCTGGTAGTTTGCGTTTCGAACTTGCCAATGGAAACAAAATTGAGGTAAAAAAGAATGGAGTTGCTACTTACAAAACACCTCAACCATTTACTGGAGGAACAAATTTCCGTCTTTATCTTTCTAGTTTCGAACCTGCCTATGTCTATGCTTTTGCTACTGACAAGACTAAAAATATACAAGTTGTTTTTCCTCACAAAGCCTATATTAGTCCTTATTTGCCATATCATAACGGAGAAATTGCATTCCCAGATGAAAAGCATTATTTAACTATGGATAATGTGGCAGGAACGGATGAGTTTTGTGTGATTTATTCTCGTTATCCACTAAATATTAATGAAGTTTATCAAAAGCTAGGACAGCGAAAAGGAAAGCTCAAAGAAAACTTGGAAGAAGTTCTTGGAGATAAATTAGTCGCTACTAGCGAGATAAGATATTTTCCTAATGAAGTAAAGTTTTCTACTAGCTCATTGAAAGGGACAGTTGCTTTTTTTGTGGTAGAATTAGAACATAAATAAAATGTTTTTAGGTAAAAAGTTAAACAAATTTTATATTGTCTCTGTTAAGAAAGCAGAATTTAATTCTATTTTTTAACCTACACATTTTTTTAACTTTTTATGAAACTCATCTACGAAAATATCGAACAAGAAGGCGATGCTTCTTACCAAATTTATATAAACCACAAAGAAAAATCTTTTTATATAAAAGCAAGTGGAAATATCAGCGAGTCATTTCATACTATTACAAATCTTCAACTTTTAGAAGAAATAGGAAAACATAAATACTCTCGTTTTATTTTCGATTTGAGTGAGCAAACTTCTACTGAATTAAAGAGCAGAGTTTGGTTTGTGTCTCATGTAACTCAAAAAGCTTATTCTATTTTGAGAGGAAAGAAAATCTATGCAGCTGCTATCAGTTCAGCTAATCCAATGGAAACTGCTTTTACTCATATTATCGTGCGTTCGATTACTCATTTTAATCAAAAAATAAATATTCAGTTATTTAACTCCGATGCCATGGAAAGTGCCAAAAAATGGATTTTGAAAGACCAAGTAGAAGATATTCGTTTGGCTAGTTAAAATCTTATTCTAATCTTTCCCACCAATTTTCAAAGGGTTGGTTTAGATTCTGAATTTCTACTTTCTCCCCGATGATTGGAGTTACCAAAGAAAGTGGCTGTTCTAAATTCTGATTGAGTTTTGAAACTTTTGTAAGAGGTTCGTCCCAAGCGTGATTGGCTAAAGCAAACTTAGAAGAATGAACAGGAAATAATCTTTTGGCATTCAAATCTTTTGCAGCTTTCAAAACCTCGTTTGGCATCATGTGAATGTATTTCCAGCTTCTGTCGTATTGTCCATTTTCTAAGATTACTAAATCAAACACACCAAATTTATCTCCTATTTCTTTGAAATGTGTGTCATAACCACTATCGCCACCAATATAGATTTGCATAGTAGGAGTTTTCAAGACATACGAAGCCCAAAGAGCTTGATTTCGTTTAAAACCACGTCCCGAAAAATGACGAGTTGGAGTTATATGAACTTCAAAACCTTTATTATCATCTCCCTCTAATTTTACCTCTGTGTTCCAATCTCCTTCATGAATTTTATCTAAATCAAATCCCCAATGTTCAAAATGCGCTCCTACACCTAGTCCACAAAAAATAGTTGATATTTTTGACTTGAGCTTTAAAAGTGTTTCATAATCTACATGATCCCAATGGTCGTGCGAAATAAAAAGATAATCTATTTCTGGAATATCGTCTGTTGTATAAGCATCTGTCCCCTCAAAAGCTTTCACAGAGAATGAAAAAGGAGAGGCATATCCACTGAAAACAGGATCGACAAGAATAGTTTTTCCATCAAGCTGCATAAAGTAAGACGAATGTCCAAACCAAACTAAGATATTTTCATTTTTATCTAAAGAGCGTAAATCAATTTTGGTAGAAGGAATTTTGTCAGCAGGTGAAACACGACTTTTATCTCCAAAAGCAAAATCTTTCATTACACTAAAATAACTAGCATCTTCGCTAAGATCTGGTGTATGATTGATATTTTTAAACTCTCCATCTTTATAATTAGGCGATTTTTTAATACGTTCCAAACGCTCTCCTGTTGGAAGTTTTCCAAATTTATCTTGTCTCAGAATGATATTTGTAGCAATTGTAAGCATAATAATTAGAACTAAAAGAGTATAGAAAGTTCGTTTGAGAATTGTTTTTATTTTCTGTTTAGGTTTCATAAAAGTAGTAACTGTATTATCCTGTAATTATCATAGTAGCCAGACGAATCACTCGCCAATCATTTATAGTAATTTTATTTACAAGGCGCAGGACATTTCTCTATCATTTTTTTTGCTGCTAACGTATCTCCTTTTAGAAGGTTATTATTATAAATTTGTTGATAGGTTTCTGGTAGGTGTGGAATGATTTTTTGCATTCTGTCATAATAAAAAATGGCACTATCGTATTTTTTTTCATTCTGATAAAGAACTGCAATTTGTTTTAGAAGTGCAATGCTGTATGGCATTTGCTGCAATCCCTTTAAGTAATTTTCTTTTGCTACTTTCGTATTTTTTAAGTTGAGTTGTGCATAACCTTTGTGCATAAAGACCGAATTGATAAAATAGTCTGAAGGCACGAAATAGTCATTTATCTTTTCTGCTAACGGCAAAACAGCATTAAAATTTCCACTTTGGTTATAAGAAAGCAATTCAAGCGTTTTGGTTTTATCTCGGTTCTGAACAAAGGAAATATAAACACAAATTCCCAATACAAACAAACTTAAATAAGCTAAATAATTTGGAATTGTCTTGAAAGTAGGAAGAATAACTTTAGGTTTTTCAGTCTGTTTTTGAACTGATTTTGAGCCTGTTTTTTTCTTTTTAGATTTAGTTTTTTTCTTATTTTTTGAAATTGGTTTTTCTTCAATTTTAGTTTCTTCTACTTTATCAATTTCTTTCTTTATATCCTCTTCTGAAAAAGATTTTTTACTAAACAGTTTTTTATCATCTTTCAAAATAACACCGATACTGGTCGCTAAAATCAGCGTATGCACAATTCTCTCTTTTGGAAAAGAAAATACAGAATCCATCAAGAAAGCAAAGACCACAAGTACCAAAATAGATTTGTGTTTTATTCCTACATAAATCAAATATCCCATCAAAAAAAGATACAAGAAAAGCGTAATAAGTCCACTTTCGGCAGCTATCCAAATATAATCATTGTGAGGACGCTGTACATTGACTTCATTTTTTTCACTTCGTAATCCTTCCAAACTGTATTTTGGAATTTGATATTTCCAATTCTGAAAACCGACTCCCAAAATAGGATTTTCTTTTATCATAGAAAGCGTTTTTTCCCACATCAAAAGGCGTTCGGCTTGGCTGTCTGTTTGTGTTAAGTCTCTCCAGTTTTTATCTTTTGAGTTTTGGTCAAAATTTTCAATATTCAGAATAGAATTTTTATAAAAAACAAATCCTCCCACACTTCCTAAAACCAAAACAACAAGAGCAACATACAAAAAACGAAGGTTTAAGAGAAAATAGAGTATATAGAAAACTCCCACAAAAGCTGTCGCAAAATATGCACTACGAGTTTGAGAAAGATAAATTCCTACCAAAATAGTTATTATTCCTACTAAATTGAATAGTACATTAATGAAATTATTTTTCTCTTTATTTTTTATGGAATATTGAAAACTCAAAAGAGCAAAAGGAAGCCCCAAGACCAAATAAGAACCAAAAAGATTACGGTTAACCAAAAAACCACAAGGCGCAAGTTGATTAGCACAGTTTTCTATCACTCCCATAACCTGTAAAATTCCTAGTCCTGCTAAAATAACAGCTTGAATAGAAATTATTTTGGCAAGTAAAGGCAGTATCTTTTCTTCTTTTTTTATAAAATGAATAGAGAAAATAATAGAAAAAAAACAGTTTATAAGACGAATAATTTCCGAAACTCCTTCAAGCTGAAAAGGAGCATATAAAAAATGAACAAGTAGATAACCCAAAATTCCTATTCCTGCATAACCTAAAAAGGCAAAAACTCCTCTTTTTTGGAAGATAGAAAAAGGAATATCTTTAAAGCTAAAAACCAAAATCAAGAAATTAGTAGCACTCCAAATCATACTTCTGAAGAGTACAGAATCAATTTGAGTTTGTCCATTTTTAGCAAACAAAAAAGGAAGAAGAGCAAGGCTAGAAAGCCAAAGCCATTTAGAAGGGTTCATGTAATAAGAATTACGGATTAAAAATTACGGATTACGGATTATGAATATCAATCACTAGATACGAGAAAACTACATTTAAAATTATTCAGCTTGATAAATTCCTTTTCCTTGTTATTATTTATCTTTCAAATGTATTGATTTTTTGAGAGATTTTTAAATGAAGTTATCCAAGAATAATCATTTTTCCTTAGAACTGGGTTTGCAAATTCAGTTCTAAGGAAAAATAACCCTGCCTTTGTTGGTGTTTTAGCGTAGCGACACCAACAAACATAACAAATCCATTCTTAAACAACTTCAATAAAAAAAGCATTTACTTTCTAAAAAATAAATGCCTTTTTTTTATTTATTATATATTTTTATTCTGCGTCTGCTGGTTTTTCTATACGAGTTGTAAAAACATTAGATACATCTCCATTTGAAAGAATAAGCATTGTTTCTATGTCTATAAACGTGCTGCTATTAAATTGAACGGGAATACTGTAAGTCAGGCGTTTTTTGTCCTCACTAAGTGTAATTTCGCTCGGACTTCTTGTTATAGATGCTGGTCTGTCTCCGTTGCTAAAAATAGGTGTTAGCTTGACACTCAATCCTGATGGAGTTATTCTATCGTAAGGGTCTTCAATATTGATTTCGATAGTAAAACGAGTGGCATTTCCCAAATCTTCTCCCAAATCATTTGTTCCTAAATCTACTGTATTGAGTTCTTCAAATTGAGGAGAACTACTTCCTACAATTTCAGGAGGTGCAACTCCTTCGCCTTTTACACCAAAACTAAAAACAGGAAAAGCAGGGTCATTTGTAGAAAAGCTAATCTTTCCTATTGTTTCTCCTCCTAATTTTGGAGCAAAAGTAACAGAAAATTTTAGATTTTGCTTAGGAAATAAAGCAACTGTATCTTCCTCTATTTCTACAAAAAAATCAGGACTATCACTAGTAATCTGACTAAAATAAAGCACTTCTTCGCCTACATTTGTAAGCGTATAATTTTTCGTTACAGAATCTTTAAAAACTCTCAAAATGCCGTATTCTATTTGTGTCGATTGGTCTTGTACAAGCGTTGTCCCTTGTTTTACTTGAACAGCATTTGGGCGTATAGATTCTAACTCTGGCTGTACTATACATGATGCAAATATTGAAATACAAAAGAGTAGATATATTATTTTTCTTGTTATTTTCATGAAAGCATTTTTATATTTAGGGAATATGTCTAAACCACATAAAACAAACTGTGATAGGTTTTAATTTACAAAGTTCTGTTATTCTTCTGATAAGACAAAATTAATAAGACAAAATAAAATGCAAAAAATAAGCCTATAAAATCATATCTGTCATTTTTGTTGGAATAACTTTATTAGAAAAATATTATTTTGATTGAAAAACTAACAAATGTTATTTGTGGCTTGTTAAATCAAAAATAAATCAAATTAAAGCCTTTGAATCACTTATTTTGAAAAATAGTATGTATTTTGGCTTAATTTTTTAGACTAATTTAATTGAAGTCAGACCACTACAAAAATAAGAGTAGTGAAAAATTATAACATAGATTTATCATTTTTATTCGCTTTCACTTCAAAGTTATCCAACCTTATTAATTTATACATGAAAACATATCTCAAAAATATATATCCGACAACTGAAAGTGGCACTACACTTTTTCAGAAAACAAAGCAATCTATTCATTCCAAAATTAAATCTACATTTAAGTTTGGCTACCTAAGTGCATTTGCTCTTCTTGTTTTATCTTCTTGCAATCAAAACCAAACTAACCTTGAAGCACAAGAGTTAGATTCTAATCAAGTTCCGATGGAAATGGTGGCTCAAAATGTTGCTTTGCAATATCCAAGTTTGGCTACTTTGGATAATCCAGATGAAGATAATGAAGAAAAAAATCGCTTTTTGCTTACTCTTTTGGTACAAGCTCTGACACAACAACATTATCAACCTTTAGCCTTAGATGATGATTTTGCTGGTAAAACGTTTGATTTGTTCTTGAAGAGAATGGATAATAACAAACGCTATTTTACAGTAGAAGACTTTGAAAAAATAGAAGCTCAAAAAAATCTGATTGATGACCAAGCTCTTCAAGGAGATTATACTTTTTTTAATACAGCCTATGAGATTTTCGAACAAAGACTAAAAGAATCGGAAGAAATAAGTACAGAAATTCTTCAAAAACCTTTTGATTTTACTAAAAACGAAACCATTGAGTTAGATGGCGATAAAGCAACGTATGCAAAAGACAAAAAAGAACAGAAAGAAGTTTGGAGAAAGCTTTTGAAATATCAAGTAATGGTTCGTTTAGATGACTTGTTACAAGCCCAAGAAAAAGAACAGGAAAAGAAACCAGAAGACAGAAAAGAAGGTTTTGAAGTAAAATCAATGGAAGAATTAGAAGCTGATGCTCGTGAGCGTGTACAAAAAAATCAAAATGAATTTTTCAAACGTATGTATCGCTTAAAGAAAAAAGACTGGAGAAACCTTTATCTAAACAGCATTACAAGTGCCTACGACCCACACACAGAATATTACCCACCAAAAGACAAAGAGAATTTTGATATTCAGTTTTCTGGTCAGTTTGAAGGAATTGGAGCTACTCTGCAAGAACGTGAAGGCGAAATAAAAGTAATGAACATCGTACCGGGGAGTGCTTCTTGGAAACAAGGCGAACTAAAAGAAGGCGATATTATTCAGAAAGTAGCACAAGGAGATGAAGAACCTGTTTCTATTATTGATATGCCTTTAGACGATGCTGTTCAGCTTATTCGTGGCAAAAAAGGTTCAGAAGTTCGCCTAACAGTCAAGAAAGTAGATGGGATAATAAAAGTAATTCCAATTATTCGTGATGTTGTTGTGTTGGCAGAAACGTATGCAAAATCTGTTGTGTTAGAACCTCAAAAGGGAAAGAAAATAGGTTATATAAAACTCCCTTCTTTTTATTCTAATTTTCAAGATAAAAACGGACGTACTTCTTCAAGAGATATGAAAGAAGAACTCATCAAACTCAATGAATCAAATGTAGAAAGTTTGATTTTAGATTTGAGAAATAATGGAGGTGGTTCTTTAGGTGATGTGATTGATATTGTTGGTTTGTTTATCGAAACAGGTCCTGTCGTTCAAGTAAAATCTCGTGGTGCTATGCCAAAGGTATATTCTGATAACGACAAAGAAGTTGTTTTTGATAAGCCTTTGATTGTTTTGGTAAATGAATTTAGTGCTTCGGCATCTGAAATTTTTGCTGCTGCCGTACAAGATTACAATCGTGGTATCGTGGTTGGAAGCCCTACTTTTGGAAAAGGTTCTGTTCAGAATTTCTTAGATTTGGATAGAGTTTTGGGCGAAGAATACGCAAGTATTAAGCCTTTAGGAGCTTTAAAGCTTACTATTCAGAAATATTATCGCATTAATGGAGGAGCTACGCAGCTCAAAGGTGTTGTTCCAGATATTACACTTCCAGATATGTATTCGTACATAGATTTTGGCGAAGAACAAGAACCTTATGCTTTGAAGTGGGACGAAATCCGAAAAGCAAAATATAAAGAATGGTCTCCTAATTACAAATTGGATAAAGTTCAGAAAGCTACTGACAAACGAGTAATGAAAAATAGTATTTTCTCTTCTATTGATGAAAATGCACAACGTTTGAATAAGCGTAGAAACGAAACACTTTATTCACTCAATTTGCAAGAATACCGAGATTTGCAACGTACTTTAGAAAAAGAATCTAAAAAATACGAAAACTTAGTAGAGGCAGATGAAACACTCAAGATTTCAGCTTTAAAGAAAGATTTGGAGGAAAACAAAGCTGATACAGTAAAACAAGCTAGTTTTGAGAAATTTGAGAAGGAACTCAAAAAAGATATTCATTTGCAGGAAGCTATCCGAATTATGAATCAAGTACAATAAATTAATACTCGTTGAGGTTCAAATAGAAACTGTCAATGTATGTAAACAAAAAAGAGTTTGAAGTTATCTTCAAGCTCTTTTTTTGCTATAAAACCAACAAATTACACCCTCTAACATCAGAATAATCAAAACGCCCCAAGACTTGAAACTCTTCTTTTGAATTGATTTTACCTAAATCCTGTGTTTCTATAAAAGCACAACTTTCTACATTAGCTAAGTCAATTACATTGATTGCGCCACTTTGAATGGTATTGCCTTCTATATTTTTTAAATCAAAAGGGTCATTTGTATCACGAACGATGATTTTGAGATAAGAAGGAGTTTGAAACCAAATTTCATTTTTATCTACATCTAAATTACTCTTTTCTGTATTTTTAATCGCATAACCCTGTGATAAAAGTTCCGTCATTCCGTACTCTGAATCAATTGCAGAAACACCAAAAGCAGTTTTTAAGATTTGATGAACTTCCTCTCGTACCATTTCTTTTTTTCGTCCTTTCATTCCTCCTGTTTCCATCACAATTATTTCATTCCTTACTGAATTTTTTCCTTCAAACTGTTTTGTTTTAGGTAAACTATAATTCGGATAATTTTCTTTCAAAAAATCGGCAAAATCTAAAAGCGCAAACGTTACTCCTAAGAGCAAAATTGGCTGTTTAGGATTCTTTGAGGTAGCTTTCTCTAGTTCATTTTTTAGTTTTTCATAATCATAAAGAAAATAATTTGAGTTTGGTTGTGCATTTTTTAAGAAATAATCTACCATATAAATCAGCGAAGAGCCATCACGTTCTAAATAAGAAGGCAGTAGCGCAAAAATCTGAAAATCGCTTAATTTCCCATATTCCTTATATAACTCCTCAAAAATAAATTGGCTTGATTTTTCATAAAAACCCAAATCTGAAATAGCGTGTCGGCTTCTCTGTGTAATGTCAGTTGTTCCACTACTCGTAAACACTTGATTTGTCTTTACGTCTTCCACTTGTATAGTATGTGATTTGAAAAAACGAATAGGCAAAAAAGGAATTTTGTAAATAGAATCTACTTCTAAGACATCAATGTTCAATTTTTCTATATACTTTTTATAAACAGAATTATATTTTGATTGAAATCTAAATAACTCCAATGCTTTTTGTTCGAATGCTTTAGAATTACTTTTTGGAATGGAGAAAATACTCTCTTTATAATTTTTGATAAAATTTTCGTGCATGGTATTTTTTGGAGGTCGCTCGTGGGGACACAAACAATTGTATATTTTATTCATTAACTCTGCCATTGCTCGTGTCCCTACAAGTGATAAAGACTAGACAAAACTAAAAGCATTCTTTTTCGTTAAAGAGGAATACTATTTTTGATAAACGTTTAGTAAAAACTAGAAACTAGTTTAAAAGTAGCTAAAACGAGTATAAAAATGAAATAACAATTTTTATTCTCACAAAAAATTACGATACTTGTTAGATTAAGATTTAACTGATAAATTCAAAATCTGATAAATGAAATTCATTCAGAATTTATTTAAAATTTAGAAAAATAAACTTGCCGTTGTTGGTATTTCCACTAATAACAAAATTGAAAAAATTTATATGATTGACAATAATATCTATTATACGCCCAAACAAATTGTTGAGGAGCTTGACAAATATATCATCGGACAACACGAAGCCAAAAGAAATGTAGCTATTGCGCTACGTAATCGTTGGAGACGTATGCACGTAAAATCAGATATGCAGCGTGAAATCATGCCAAATAATATTTTGATGATTGGCTCAACAGGTGTAGGAAAAACAGAGATTGCTCGTCGTCTGGCAAAGGTAGCCAATGCTCCTTTTGTAAAAGTAGAGGCTTCTAAGTTTACAGAGGTAGGTTATGTAGGACGTGATGTAGAGAGTATGGTGCGTGATTTGGTAGAACAAGCTGTCAAACTTATCCAAACTGAAAAGCGTGATGCTGTAAAACAAAAAGCCGAACAAGCCGTAGAGGACATTATTTTGGATGCTCTTATTCCACCTTTAAAAAATAGAAAGCCTTCTACAACGCCTTCTGCTGTTGGTTTTTCGAATGATGAAATGCCTACTTCTGATGCAGAATTGAATGAAAGAACAAGAGAACGTTTTAGAGAAAAATTACGTGCAGGAGAATTGGAAGAGCGAAAAATAGAAATTACATTAGAATCTAGCAATAACCCCGGTGTTGGTGTTGTTGGTGGCGCAATTGATGAGGTTTCGATGATGAATCTTCAAGAAATGCTAAGTGGAATGTTGCCTTCTCGTTCCAAAAAACGTAAAGTTACGATAGAAGAAGCTCGTAATCTTTTGTTGGAGGAAGAAGCCTTCAAACTTATTGATATGGACGAAGTGAAAATAGAAGCCATCAAAAAAGCTGAAAACTCAGGAATTATTTTTATTGATGAAATTGATAAAGTAGCCTCTTCGGGAAATAAAGGGGGAGGAGCAGATGTAAGTCGTGAAGGTGTTCAGCGTGATTTATTACCAATTGTAGAGGGAAGTGCCGTAACGACAAAACACGGAATCGTAAACACAGACCATATTTTGTTTATTGCAGCAGGAGCTTTTCACGTTTCTAAACCTTCGGATTTGATTCCAGAATTACAAGGACGTTTCCCAATTCGTGTAGAACTTAATTCGCTTACAAAAGAAGATTTTCATAAAATCTTGAAAGACCCAAAGAATGCTCTTAGTAAACAATATGTTGCACTTTTGGATTCGGAAGGCGTAAAACTGACGTATCAAGAAGATGCTTTAGAAGAAATTGCAGATATTGCTTTTCATATAAATAGCGAACTCGAAAACATTGGAGCAAGACGTTTGCATACAGTTATGAGTCATCTATTAAATGAAATTTTATTCGATATTCCTGATACTATTCCTCCAAATGCTCATGTAGCAATTACGAAAGAAATGGTACAGGAAAAACTAAAAGCTCTTGTCAAAAATAGAGATTTGAGCCAATATATTTTGTAATATTTATTGCATTTTGTATTTAGCCCTAAGGTTCTTCGAAGCCCCTTAGGGTTTTTTTGTATATTTTTAAAAAAATAAACTTATTTCACAACAATTTATTAAATTGCTACTTCATCTAACTATTATAAAAAAACACTATGTCGACAGAACAGATTATTCTATTTAGTATTCTTGGTGTAATCGTATTAGGACTTGCATACGTTATCCGAACTTATATTCCAGTCAATTTATGGATTACAGCCGTTTTTTCAGGAGTACGTTTGGGTTTACTAGAACTAGTAGCTATGCGAATCCGAAATGTTCGTCCACGTAAAATTGTTTTGCCACTCATTAATGCAAGTAAGGCAGGGTTAAAAGAAATTACGGCATCAGATTTGGAAACTCACTTTTTGGCAGGAGGAAGCGTTGAAGAGGTCGTTAAAGCCTTGATTGCAGCCGATAAAGCAAATATTGATTTGAGTTTTAAACAAGCTGCTGCCATTGATTTGGCAGGTAGAGATGTTTCAGAAGCCGTTCAGATTTCTGTTAATCCAAAAGTGATTACAACAAACGCCGTAACTTCGGTAGCACAAGATGGTATTCAGCTTATCACAAAGGCTCGTGTTACGCTTCGTGCAAATATTGCTCAATTAGTTGGTGGTGCAGGAGAGGAAACTATTTTGGCTCGTGTTGGTGAGGGTATCGTAACGGCAGTAGGTTCTTCTCACTCTCATAAAGATGTATTAGAAAATCCTGACAGAATTTCAAAACTTGTTTTGGAAAAAGGACTTGATGCAGGAACAGCCTTTGAAATCTTATCTATTGATATTGCAGATATTGATGTAGGAGAAAATATTGGTGCAAAACTTCAAATCGAACAAGCAAATGCAGACCTTAGAGTTGCAGAAGCGAAAGCCGAAGAAAGAAGAGCGATGGCAATTGCAGTAGAGCAAGAAATGAAAGCAAAAGCACAAGCATCAAGAGCAAAAGTAATAGAAGCAGAAGCAGAAGTTCCAAAAGCACTTTCAGAAGCATTACGCCACGGTAATTTTGGAATAATGGATTATCAACGACTTCGTAATATGCAAGCAGACACACAAATGCGTGAATCAATTGCTAATCCAGAAGAAAGAACTCAAAAACGTAGAGATGATGATGGAGGAGGTTACAATCCTCCTAGGATATAGTTAGATAAAACCTTATAGTTGTTGCTACACTAAAACGCCAACAACAGCTTAACAAAAAAAAGATAAATCAGATAGCTAGTAAACTATTTGATTTATCTTTTTTTATACACCTTTTTGTTTTACAAATGTGCCTTTCTAATTCCCTCCACTACTTCCACCTGTTGTAGTTCGTAGTGGTTTTTTATAATCTTTATTTCTAATTGATTCAATAAACTTAGACCAAGCAAACGGATTTAGAAGTGGAACAGTAGGTGCAAAGAATTTATTATTTCTTGCATTTAAGTTTTGTTGCATCAAATATCTATAATTCGAATTGGCGTTCATAGGCATATTTGCAGCCATTTGATTAAGCCTTTCGCTATCCAAATTTTCTTGCATTTGTTCTATAAGTGGGTCTGAAGTATCCATTGCCAAAACCATATCTTTAAATTCAGAAGCATTGGAATAAGGCAAAATCACTACTTCATTTAGCATTTTCACATCTTCTTTCAAATCTATAAATACAGAATATAAAGGCTCTCCACGCTTAGGGATGATAATTTGAGAACTTTTATAACCTACTGCACTAACCATAACAGTATCGCCTTCCATGGCTGGCATTGAAAAGTAACCTAACGCATTTGTTACGCTTCCTCGCCCTGCTCTAGGAATATAAATATGAACTCCTGAAACACCATAAGAACTATCGCCTTCCACTACAATCCCTGAAAAACGAACCATTTGATTTTCTCCCTGTCCGAAAGAAAAAGAAGAAAAATAGGTAGTAGAAATAAATATAATCAGAAAAGCAATTCCGTGTTTTAGAATAGAGTTTCCAGTTGATGTTTTTGTAAGATTTGTAATTTGGCTCATAGCTTATTTAGTTAGTGTTTCTTTTTATTTGACCGAAAATTTTATTCTAAATAAAAAAAATGATTGAAATCAATAATTATGTTGAAAGTATTTTTTAGTCAATTTATTCTACTAAGATAATAGATTTTTATATCCTTTTGTTAGGTTCGTCAAGAATTTATATTAGATTTTTATATTTTTAATTCAAATGATATAAAATTGTTTGTGCAAAGGGCGCAAAACGAGCAGTTTTCTGATTTGCTTTCTGTAAGCCTTCATTTGTCCAACCATTGCAAGTATAAAACAAATGATAATTGCCTTTTGCTTGAAAGAAATAATCAGAACTAGAATATCCTTTTTGTGGCAAACGAATAAATTTTGTTTGATTAGATTCATTCTGATTTTTGCTTTCAGAATCTTCTCTTACAGTTCGGAAACTACTGGTAATATGCTGCAATAAATTCTGATATTCTTCTTTTTTTAACTTTATTTTTTTGCAGTTTTCATTTTCTATTAAATTATTTCTATAAAAATCTACGTGCATAAGTGTTTCAGAGGGTAATAAGGCAGCATTCAGACAAGTAGAAACAGAAGGAAAACCCCCATCATAAGATTCATTGTAAAACCCTTTATCTCCCCAACCAACAGAAAGCCATTTATACGGACGAGCTTTATCTAAATAAGAATTTAAAACAGAATCTTTACTCAACGTTTTAAAAAAGGAAGTTTCAGTTTCAATAGGAATAACAATGTCAGAATGAAACCCATTTGAAGTAATGTAAATTTCTATTTCTTCTATATCAGAATTTAGTTTCTTTGGATTTGAAGTCCAAAGATAGCCTCCAACAAGTACGAAAATTAGATAAAAAGAAATACTAAAAAGAATAATTTTGAAGCTTAAACGTATAAAACGCAATAGGTAGTTTTTTTTATGGCTCATTTTTGTTAAGATTTGAGTTGTGAATAAATTTAAACACGTTTTTTCTGATTAGATGCCATTATTTCAAAAAGTCCATAAAATAAAAAAGCCTTTACTAGAATAACTCCAGTAAAGGCTTTTTGAAAAAAAAACAATTTTTTTGATTTATGATAAAGGGTCTAAGTTTCCATCCAAAACATCTTCATAGCCATTGTTTGTATGCTTTTCATAATTGGTAGGCTTATCAAACGGACGCTTACCAATTAGTTTTTCCAAATCACTTTGAAACAATACCTCTTTCTCTAAAAGCTCTTTTGCTATAATTTCTAGTGCTTCTTTATGTTCAGTTAATAAGTCTTTAGTAAATATATAGGCTCTTTCTACCATATCTTTTACTTCTTCATCAATGATTTGAGCAGTAGCATCGGAATAAGGTTTTCCTGCAAAATCTGAACGCTGTGCATCATAAAAAGAAATATTTCCTACTTTTGGATTCATTCCGTACATAGAAACCATACTATATGCCATTTTAGTAATTCTTTCAAGGTCAGATAATGCTCCTGTTGAGATTTTACCAAAAATAATATCTTCGGCAGCACGTCCACCTAAAGCCATACACATTTCGTCTGTAAGCTGTTCAGTTGTATAAAGGAACTGTTCTTTTGGCAAATATTGAGCATACCCTAAAGCTGCAATTCCACGAGGAACAATCGAAACTTTTACCAATGGGTCGGCGTGTTCTAAGAACCAACCTGCAACAGCATGTCCTGCTTCATGATAAGCAACAATTTTCTTTTCTTCTGGAGAAATAATTTTATTCTTCTTCTCAAGACCACCAATAACTCTATCGATAGCACTCTCAAAATCAACCATTTCAATTTCTTTCTTATTCATACGAGCAGCAATTAGAGCAGCTTCATTACAAACATTTGCAATTTCTGCACCTGCAAACCCTGGGGTTTGGGCAGCTAGTTTTTTTGCATCTATTTCAGGCGCAGTCTTCAAAGGCTCTAAATGAACACTAAAAATAGCTTCTCTTCCTTTAATATCTGGCTTATCAATACTGATTTGTCTATCAAAACGACCAGGGCGCATCAAGGCACTATCCAAAACATCTGGACGGTTGGTAGCTCCCAAAATAATCACACCTGCATCGGTAGAAAATCCATCCATTTCTACTAAAAGTGAGTTCAATGTATTTTCACGCTCATCGTTCGAACCAGGTTGTTTTCCACCACCACGAGAACGACCAATCGCATCAATTTCATCAATAAAGATAATACAAGGAGCTTTTTCTTTTGCTTGTTTGAACAAATCACGTACACGAGCAGCACCAACACCAACAAACATTTCTACAAAATCAGACCCTGAAAGTGAGAAAAATGGAACACCAGCTTCTCCAGCGACAGCTTTTGCAAGTAATGTCTTACCAGTACCGGGAGGGCCTACAAGCAGAACACCTTTAGGAATTTTTCCACCTAATTCTGTATATTTTGTTGGCTGACGAAGAAAATCTACTACTTCTTCTACTTCTTGTTTTGCTTCATCTAACCCAGCGACATCTTCAAAAGTAATTTTTACTTTATTTTCTGTATCAAACAAAGAAACTTTGGCTTTTCCGATATTGAATATCTGTCCACCAGCTCCTCCACCTGTCATACGACGCATCAAAAACCAAAAAGCTACCAAAATAAGAATTAAGAATCCCCAAGTGAAAATTAATCCACTAAAATCAGCATCTTGTCCTACATCATATTTTATACGCTTATTAGCAGGTAAATCAGCTTGAAGTTTATCAAAATCTTCCTTAAAACTCTCACCACTCGTAATATTTAAAAAATAATGAGGAGGTTTGTCGACAATTGCCCCAAATGGATTTTTTTTCTTTAACTCATTAGCATATTTATCTTTTTTGAGAGCTTCTTCAGTAAGGGTAAGTTCTACAATATTTTTATTTGTAATCAACTTTACGCTTTCAATATCCCCAGCACGAGCCATTTTATCAAAATCTTGTTCATAAGTTTTGACAACGGTGCTTTGGTTGAGATACCACGCTCCTAATATTAATGCAATCAAAAGTCCAGACAACCAAATTTGATAGTTTCCTCCTGTTCCCTTTGGGATATTATTACGGATTGGATTCTTTGTGTTTTTGGTATCTTTCGTTTCCTTAGTATTTTTTTCTGTTTTAGTATCTTTTTCTGTCGCCATTTATAAAAAAGTATATAAGTAGTATAATTATAAGATTTTTTTATTTTTTTATAAAAATGAAAAAATCTATTTTATATTTCAGTTTCTAGTATCAATCTAAATTATGGGTTATTAAACCAAAAGCTAGTTCTATTGTTTGTAATTATTTTATCAAAAATCTCATTATTTCTAACTATTACGAAGGTTTTTGAATAAAAAACGTTAAATCAAATAAAAGCAAAATAGAATCTCAATTATTCTACTTTACGTTTAAGGAGTTTCTAATCCATATCTGGAATTTGAGTAACTTTTGCATCTCCCCAAAGCTCTTCTAATCCAAAACGGTCTCTTTTTTCAGCTTGAAAAATATGAACCACAACATCTACATAGTCTAGCAAAATCCACTGACGGTTTTCTCTACCCTCTACATGCCAAGGGTCTTGTTTGTATGTTTTGTATGTTTCGGCTTCTACGGATTGTTTGAGCGCATCTACGTGCGTATCAGAAGTACCTGTACAGATAATAAAATAATCTGCAATAGAGTTTTTTACATCACGAAGGTCAAGAAGTGTAATTGATTTTCCTTTTCGGTCTTGAAGACCAGCCACAACAGCTTGAGAAAGCATCTGTGAAGTAACTGACTGTTTTTGAGTCATAGTATAGATTTGGTATTTTTATTATTATTTTTCAAAAATTAGAGGAAAGTAAATATTTTTTGTCTCACTTTCATAACTTTGATTTTGGTATAACGAATTAAAAAAATCTTTCTTTTTATTTACAAATTGGATAACTGTTTTGTTCCAAACTTGAAGTAAATAATCCAAACATTTAACTACAAAGATACAGTATTAATAGACAAATTATAGTCAAACTATTCATTTACAATGAGCAATTACAAAATTCATACAAAGGGACTTTTTATAGGGAAAAATCAAATTTATCTGCCAAGCTGTCAGTCCACCAACGAAAGTTTAGCTTCTCATAGTACAGAACAGAAAAACAAAACATCAAAAGTTTTTGAAGGAACGCTTCTTTGGACAAATAATCAAAGACAAGGAAAAGGACAACGAGGGAATAGTTGGCAATCACAAGAAAATAAAAATCTTACGTTTTCTGTTTTGCTTAATCCTACTTTTTTATCCCCAAAAGAATCTTTTTGGATTACGATTGCTATCTCTTTGGGAGTTCGTGATGCGCTAGAGGAAGTTTTGAAGACTGATTATTCAGAAATTGCTAGTGAGTTGAAGATAAAATGGACAAATGATATTTTTATTAATCATAAAATGAATGATGAATATAAAGACCAAAAAATAGGAGGCATTTTGATAGAAAATCAAATTTCTTCTCAAAAAATAAATCAAAGTATTATAGGAATCGGAATCAATATCAATCAAATTTTTGAACGAAATAATTCAGAAAACAATATAAATCATAGAGCAATTTCATTAAAAGAACTCACAGGTAAAAATTGGGAAAAAGAAGAAGTTCTGACCGAAATTCTTTTTTTTATAGAAAAACGTTATTTACAACTTCGTGCAGGAAAAAAAGATAGTTTGAGAGCTGATTATCTTTCCTATCTTTTTCGTTATCAAGAATGGCATTATTATCAAGACAAGCTCAAAAATAAAAAAATTACAGGACAGATTTTGGGAATCAATCCAGAAGGAAAATTGGCTTTAGAAGTAGCAGGTGGAAAAATTAGCTATTTTGAAAATAAAGAAATTGAATTTTTGTACTAATTTCAGAAAAAAACCTTAACTAAATATTCTTATAGATAGAATGCATAGTTAAGGTTTTCGTTTTGATGAATTTGATAATCTTATATATTAAAAACCATCATCTTCCATATCTGTTCCTTGCCCTCTTTTTCTATTTCCTCTATTTTCTTTCCTCTTGGCTTTTTTCTCTTCTTTCATTTTCTCATAAGCTACATATTGTTCTGCTGTAAAGAATCCTTTTACATCAGCATCAAACTCTGTCTTGATGGCTTTCATTTTTGTTCTTTTTTCTTTCCCTTTTTCTTCTGCTTTTAAGGCATCAGTTGCTGTAATTCTTTTTACAAGTGCTGTTTTGAGTTGAGCAGTTTGAGTATCATTCAAGCTAAATTCTGTTTTCCATTTTTGAGAACGTTTTTCTGCTTTTTCTGTTGGTGTAGCGTTATTATTACGCTTTCCTCTTTTTTGAGCGAAAGTAGTTGTCATTCCTACAAAGATAAAAATTAGTGATAGAAGTGCGACTTTGCTAATGATATTCGAAGTGATTTTTTGAGTTTTCATAATTTTAAAATAAATAAAGTTTAGTGAAATTTAATGTAAATTACTCAATCAAGAAGTTTGATTAAGTCGTTTTCGTAAGGTTAGATACAAAGGAAAAGCGAAGGTTTAATCTAACTCAAAAAAAATCCCTATTTACTTCAAAAAGCAAATAGGGAAACTTATGTTTTCTTCTAAATATAGAATTGATGATTATCTTAAATCTACTTCTTCTACATTTGCGTGTTTGACTTTACTAAACTGAAAATCTGAATCAGTTACTGAAACATTAGGCTGAAAATCAGAAATTTTATAAGAATGAACACGTCCATTTTTTTCAAAAATATTCCAACTTGCCAAGCTATAATTTGCTTTATCAATCGTCAGACGAACTTTAAAAAATTGTAAGTTTTTGTCTTCTGGAACTAAATCAATAACTTGGTGCGCTCTTCCTCCTACTTTTACTTCTTCTACAACTACATATTTGTATCCTTTTTTATAAATATCAAAAATATCAGTTGGATTGAGTCCATCAGCTTCATCATAACTCGTAATGGTTACTTCATTGGCATCATCTAAAAATGTCCAAACGGTTTTGTGGTCATTATAAATCTCTTGACCTTTTGTTTTTAAGTGATATTTATTTCCTTTTACGGTAATTGTTCCTGTAAGCGATTCATTAATACTTTCAGATTCACTGGCTAGAGTAGAAGTAAAAGTAGCTCTGAACGACTTATATTTTTTATACTTATTACTCATTGCATCTAAAAGCGTACGAGCTTTGGCATCTTGAGCATAAGTAAAATTAGTTGCAACATTTGCAAAAAATAAAGCAATAAAAATTATAAAAATCTTTCTCATTATGATAGTATTATTAGGTTTTTGTTGAATACTCCGATTGGTTTTATCTTTTACTTAAAGAGTTGCTAAAAGCGTACCGAAGTATCAAGATAGGATTTTATTTAAGTGTTACTAACTCCAGTTTCAATAACCGTTCCAAATGAAAAGTGAAAATACTGTTGTGTTTTTTCAAGAATAAAAAAAAAGAAAACAATGCACAGACGGTGTTAAATTTTACTTCAAAATTATTTTTCTGATTAAAATAAATAAAATTCTACACTTCTATTTTTCAGAAAGTTGTGGAAAAAATCGTACCTTTGCTCACTTGATTTATACACAGCAAAAATAATTTATTGTGCAATATTTACTCAATCATATAGAATCACTAATATTTTGTTCTCCCTCACCTATTTCTGTAAAGGAAATTCAGAAGGTTTTGGAGGAGCTTTTTGGTACAGAAGTTCCGAAAGAAGATATAGATGATGCTATTGAAGTCTTACAAAAACGCTATGAACAAGCTGATTTTGCGATTGAAATAAAAGCTATTGCAGGAGGTTTTCAATTTCTTACAAAGGCTGAGTTTCAGAGTAGTGTAAGCCTTTTACTTACCCAACGAGCAAAACGTAAACTCTCTAAGTCTGCTATCGAAACACTTGCTCTAATTGCATACAAACAACCTATTACAAAATCAAAACTAGAGGCAATACGTGGTGTGAGTTGTGATTATGCCGTAACTAAATTATTAGAAAAAGAGCTTTTGGTAATCAAAGGAAAAGAAAAAACTCCCGGTCGTCCTATTTTATATGGCACTTCTGATAAATTTATGCACTATTTTGGAATAAATTCTTTAGATGACTTGCCAATGCCAGAAGATTTGTCTGCCGAAGATGTAGAATCAGCACAAAAACAAGCAAAACTACAATCTAATTTAGAAGATGAAGAAGGAGATGAATTTTCACTCTTCAAATTCCAACGAGGGACTAAAGCTATTCAAGATAAAAAAGATGAAAGTAGTGATTAGTTTTAACTATTGATGATTAGTGTAAATATAATTTCATAATTAAGATAAGTTCAAATGAAGTAAGTATTCATTAATCACTAAAAACTAATCATTAATCATTACAAATTGCGAGATGCGCTCGTAATTTTATTTACAAACTGAAAAGATATTCAATGAAAAATAACGATAAAAAGCCAACTAAAAATTCGGCTTTCAAACCCAAACTCAAATCAACTGAAAAAGGAAATTTGAAAAGTAATCGTTTTGCAAAAGCGAAAAACAAACCAAACCCTCACTTTGAGAAAAAGAAACAAGACGAAAAAATAAGAAGAGAAAAAAGACAACAAGAAAACAAAACTACTAACTCTTCCAAAAGTCAAGAACCTAAATCAAGACAAGAAAGTACAAAGAGAACAGAAAAAAAAGAATCTTATAAAAATAGTAAGAACGAAAAAACGTCTGAAGATAGATTTGAGAGAAGAGGAAAAAAAACAGTTTTCAAAAAAGCTGATAAGAAATTTGAACGTCCTGTTCGTGTTGCTGCTAAAAATACAAGTGCTGATAAAGCTAAAGAAAAGTCTTCTTATTCAAGTGGAGCTAATGAAATTTGGAGATTAAACCGATACATTTCAAATTCAGGTGTTTGTTCACGTAGAGAAGCTGATAATCTTATTGCAAAAGGCGAAATTAGTGTAAATGGAAAAGTAGTAAAAGAATTAGGCTTTAAAGTACGACCAACTGATGAAGTAAAATATAAAGGAAAAGTTCTTCGCAAGGAGAAACCTGTTTATGTTTTATTAAATAAACCAAAAGATTTTATTACAACGACAAGCGACCCAAAAGGACGTAAGACAGTAATGGATTTGGTCAGAAAAGCAACCACAGAACGCATTTATCCAGTTGGAAGGCTAGATAGAAATACAACAGGGCTTTTACTTTTTACAAATGATGGAGAAGTTGCCAAAAAGCTTTCACATCCTTCTTATGAAGTACAAAAAATATATAGAGTTACTTTAGACAAGCCTTTTTCTGAGGAAGAAATAGAACAGTTAAAAGCAGGTTTGGAGCTTGAAGATGGTTTGGCAAAAGCAGATGGAGCAGCTATTTTAGACCCTGATGGTCTTTCAGTAGGAATAGAATTACATATGGGAAAAAACCGAATTGTAAGACGTATGTTTGCTCATTTGGGGTATGAAGTAATTCGTCTTGACCGAACTGTTTATGCAGGTCTTACTAAAGAAACAATCGGACGTGGACAGTATCGACTTTTGAATGAACGTGAAATTATTCGTCTTCGTTTCTTTAATAAAAGAGGGCAGTAAGAAATGTTTTTGCCTCGTTGACGGCTTCATTTGAGTCTCAACGACGGTTAATTTTATTTTTGAACCAAATAAAAAGGCTGATAAAGTGATTTATCAGCCTTTTTTTGATGATTAATAATAATTAGGTACTTTCAAGTCATTTCGTTTTGCCCATTCTTTTATGATTTCTTTTTCAAAAGAAGAAGCCGACTCATTAAAACGACGAGATGCCTGTGTAATTTTTCGTGTTTTGGGATTTACTTCTATGGTTACCAAAGACTTCCCTCTTGAAAGGATATTTTGCATAGAAAAGATAGCTGATTTGCTATTCTTACAACTACCTACATAAGAGCTTACACAGTGATTCATATTTTTGCCTTCATCAAATAATTCTTGTTTGGTAAGAAGTTGCTGAAACATAAAACATTGCCCTGTTTTGGCTTTTACATAATTGCTTTCTATTACAAAATGCGCCCACTCTTGAGCTGTTTGACGAATAAAACCAACTATTTCGAACCATTCAGAGGCTTTTTTCCAAAGTGAATCCCACGTTTTACCTTTCAAGCTAAAATTAGGGTCAGAAGGATTCTTACGAACTACTTGTCCTTTTTCATTTTGTCCCCAAAGACGAGCAAATTTTTGATTCCAAATATACTCTACTACAATGTCCAATTGATGCGCTGTTGCAGTAGGATTATTTCGAACTAAAAAAGCAATTACTTCTTTCCAAAACTCTTCTTTTGGATACAAATACTTCCCTAAATCGGTCTTGACAAGGTTATTTACAAAACTTGTTGTTGCTCCTACTGTCTTTGCTTGTCCATAACGAATAGCTGCAATAAAAGTAAATTTTGAAGGTGCTTTTGTAAAATGATGCGCTTCTTTTTTGGTAATCGGAACAGGAAAATGATTGAGTTTTGAAGCATTTTTCCCTTGTCCAACATCAATAAACCAACTTCTAGCTAATTTATTTTCATTATCAAACCAAAGCGAAGTCATACAACTAGGAACTTCATATTTGACAAAAAGATGATGTACCAAATCAGCAAATATTTTTTCAGCACTTCTTCCTTTTGGCTTCCAGTCTTCTATATCTCTAATAAAAAAGGAATGTTCTTTTGCCACACAAGCAAGTGCATCTAACATATAATCTTCTTGCAAAAGAGATTCTGTTTTTCCTTTTTGGGCAATTAGAGCAATAATTTCTGAAAATTCTTTTTTATGACTTCCATAACTCATTAATTGAATTAATTTATGAGCTTTTTCATTGACATAAACTGGCGAAAAAATATTTTTTGCACGTTTTCTAGCTACTTTTCGCAACGAATTAATGTGTGTTCTTTTATTTTTTTTGAGTGTGTTTTGATAATTTTGAAGAATTTGTTCTTCTTTTAGTTTTTGGAGTTTGAGTTTTGATAAAGCCATGATAAATAGTTTTTAGGCTAATTTTTACTAACAAAAAGGCAATACGAAGGAGGTACAAAAATGATTGTTTTTGCAAACGAAAGCGATAAAAGAGAAGTAGAAATGTAATTAGAAGATAAATTAGAATACTGCCTTTTATCCTCAACGACGGCATAGCCTCATTGACGGTTAAAGTTTATTCTAAGACTTATTTCTAATCACTCACTCAAAAAAAGAAAGAGGAAGAAACAAGACAATTTATCTAACAATCAGCTTACTCATCGATAAGAGAGACGATAAAAGTTGATTCCGATATTTCATTGTTTTGTATAAATTTTGCGTTGAAGAATCTTGAAAAAATAAATCTGAATAGTTTTGAGTAATTCAGATACACAACCAACCGAATAAAAGGTAAAAGAAGTTCCTTATCAGAATAAAAAAATATAATTGAGACGAAATAAAATCTTGTTTTTGTATAATTTATTCTCACAAAAATCAATAAATCATCTAACAAAGCCTTAAAAACGAAGGTTTCAGAACAAGAAAGCATAACTATTGATTACGTTAAATCATGAAGTTATTTAAGAATGGTTTTGCAGGTGTGTTTGTTGGTGTCGCTTCGCTAAAACACCAACAAAGGCTGGTTTTTGATATTCAAATCATTACATTCGTAATTCGTAATTGTTCCTAAGACGCTTATAACATAAAAAAATATCTCAATGAAAAATAAAACTACATTTCCTCTATTCATTTTACTTTTGATGAGTATATCAGCCATTTTTGCGAGTGCGTGTTCGCCAAAACAAAATGCTCATGCAAAAGATTCTATGGATTCAAATAAAAATACTGCTAAAACTAAAACAGAAAATACTATGACAGATATAAATGCAAAGCTAGAAAAAGCTACTTTTGGAGCAGGTTGTTTTTGGTGTATCGAAGCTGTTTTTCAGCGTTTAGAAGGTGTTGATACAGTTATTTCGGGTTATACAGGTGGACAAGTGCCAGAGCCAACCTACAAACAAATCTGTACGGGAACAACAGGACACGCAGAAGTTGCACAGATTACATACAATCCAAAAATTATTTCTTTTGATGAATTATTAGAAGTTTTTTGGGCTACACACGACCCAACAACGCTAAACAGACAAGGAAATGATGTAGGAACACAATATCGTTCGGCTGTTTTTTATCATAATGAAGAACAAAAAGAAAAAGCTGAATTTTATCTAAAAAGACTAACCGAAGAAAAAGTTTTTGATAAACCAATTGTTACTGAAATTACATCTTTAGGAAAATTCTATGTAGCTGAAAATTATCATCAAAATTATTATAACAACAACAAAACTCAAGGTTATTGTTCTTTTATTATTAGTCCGAAAGTAGATAAACTCAAAAAAGTATTTCCAAACAAACTTAAAAAGGAATATGCTAAATAATTGAGCAAAATTAAATATAACTAAATTCACGATTTTAATCGTGTGAAAACAACGGATAAAGCATAAAAACCTTGTTTCTATTTCAGAAACAAGGCTTTTTTTATTGTATTGATTTTCCTGTTTTATTAATTTTCTATTACAATTCTCTCTGTATGAACTTCTTTTTTATTGATTACTTTGAGATAATAAACTCCTTTAGGAAATGTTAGTTGTATTGGTATTGAGCAGTTTCAGAACGTTTATTTGAGTTTGCACCGTAAGCATAGCAGGGTTAAACTGAGTACCAATAGCAGACCCATCATGCAAGATATGTACTACCACAGGAATAATTATTGTTCCATTTGGGTCAATAATTCGTTGATTTTCATTAGATGTATGTTCAGAAATGAATTTCTCCATTTCCATAATATGTTTATAACGTTCAGGCTCATTCTTTTTTATTTGATCGATATTCAATTCAGTTCCACAAGTACGTTGTGCGTAAGCAGAAAGATAGAATCCAAAAATAGATAATGCTAATAAAATAAGTTTTTTCATTTGATTTTTAGAATAAATGGATTTAAAGATTATTTTTTTATTATAGAAACTAACTCTAACTTACTGCCATAAGCAGGGCGAGTCTCAGGGTCTGTAAGTAACCCAGTACAACTTTTTCTGTAACCAGTAATAATTACCTCTAACCCTTCAACTTTATATTCATTAGTAAGCTCAGGACAAGGAACTAAAAAAGTATTAGGTGTTACTTCATAATTTCCTTCGCTATCTAGCCTCACTAAGATGTATTTAGTAAATTCTCCTTCTCTATCGTATACATGTTTTTGTACTACCATTTCATACTCAAAAAGCGAATCAACAATGGTTTCATTTTCACAAGAAACACAAGTTTCTGGAGTGGGTTGTGGTGTACTTTCGTCGCAGCTTACTAGTGAGCTTAGAGTTGCTGCTGTAAATAGAGCAAAGATTAAATGTTTGATGTTCATAATTTTAATGAATTAAATAAATGATAAAATTTGATTTTTTTGATAAATAAATAATATTCGGAAAGTTATTTTTGTAGAGTTGTTTTCATATAAAAATTGATTACGTTTTAATAATTTGGCTTGAACTGTTTATGTCTATGGTTAATACTTTTCAATTTTTACTAAGTCTAGCTTTCTTCCAAAAAGAACTCTGATATTAGGATGGGTGAGTAAACTATCACAGCTTTTTACATATCCTTTTACTATTACCTTTTTACCATCTAAACTAGAGTCTGTAATTTTTGGACAAGGTATGAAAATACTATCTGAACCATAAGAGGTATATTCCTTATCAAAATACTTCTTTTGAAGGTCAATAATATATATACCTGAATAATCTGTCATTTCATCTTCTGGTTTATATAGGCGTACAATCGCTTCAACATCAAAAAGCGAATCGACGACAGTTTCATTTTCACAAGAAACACAAGGTTCTGGAGTGGGTTGTGGTGTACTTTCGTCGCAGCTTACTAGTGAGCTTAGAGTTGCTGCTGTAAATAGAGCAAAGATTAAATGTTTGATGTTCATAATTTTAATGAATTAAATAAATGATGAGATTTGATTTTTTTGATAAATAAGTAATATTCGGAAAGTTATTTTTTTTGAAGGCACAAAGGTAGTTTAATAATTTATTTTAAAACAAATAAGCTAATTAACTATGTCTTTTAGATACATTTTAAAAGTATTTTTGAGTATGTTTTTACAGGAATAATCCTATAAATAACGGAATAGTGCAATTATTTTAAGCGTTTATTGTTTGTTAAGCTGATTTGCGTTAAAAAAGAGTACATGAGAGTTTTTAAATGATTGTATTTTATTTATTTTATTTTTTGCACTTTTAAATATATCAACCTAACTATTTTGAATAAGACCCTACTTATACTTGTTTTGTTTGCATTTTATTTAAAAAATATTGTATAAATCAGAGAAAATAGATGCTTTTTGAAGTTAATTAATCAAAAATTAAAATTGTAATATTCTGATTTAGTGGTAGTTATATATCAATTAAACTTTAAATAAATAATTTCATTTCTTCTGTATTTCTGAAAACTCTATGTTTAAAAACTCTGGTCATTAACTACAAAAAGTTAATGGCTTTTTTTTGCTATTTTTTTTAGTCCTCAAATGGCTTACGTCCTACTAGCTTAAATTTGTAGTATAAATAATTAGTAATTGCTATTTTATTTAGCAAATAGTTGCTATATTAGCTTTTGAAAAGAGAGGTAGTTAATAGAAATTCAAAAATTACTAATAAAATTGTCAATTTTTTATACACCAAATTTATCTATCAATTATGCAAAACACAGTTTCTATTTCCCCTAATTCTCAATCTATTACCAGATTCAAAACAGCAAAATTAGTGATGGTTACGGCTCATAACAACAATAAATATTATGAAATGAAACAGCTTTCTGATGATATTTTTTCGGTTTCGTATGGAAGAGTAGGGCAAAGAGCAGCTATCAATGAATATTCTATGTATCAATGGGAAAGCAAATACAGAGAAAAAGTACGGAAAGGATATAAAGATGTAACTCATTTGTTTTTGGAAGAGCTAGACAAAAAGTCTTCAAAGAACAATTCTATCAATTCTAACTATCAAAATTCTTTAGCTTCTTGGTCAGCTATCAAAAATGGAGATGTACGTGAGCTTTTTCGCCATCTTACACGCTATGCACAGCAATCTATTTCTTATAACTATGAAGTTCCTGCTGCTGATGTTACGATGGCACAAGTAGAAGAAGCTCAAAGTATTTTAGATAATCTGACTAAAAAAGTGAATTTCAAATCCAATAATATAAATAAAAAAGAAGTAGAGAATTTTGATACAATAGAGTTTAATGCGCTTTTATTAGAACTCTACGGCATTATTCCACGCAAAATGGAAACTGTTCAGAATTATCTTTTGGAATATACAGCAGGAAAAACAGTTTCTAAACAGATTTTGAAAAGGGCAAGGAAAATATTGACAAACGAACAAGAAACGTTAGATGTAATGCGTGGCGAAGTAGAATTGAGATTGCAACAAGCAAAAAAAGCATACTCACGTAAAGACACACAGTCGTCTGTTTCTAATACTACGCTTTTAGATGCACTAGGAATTGAAGTAGATATTTTAGATGCTAAAAAGGTAAAAGATGCCATTCAAATAAAATCTATCAAAAAAATGATGCAAAATGAAGTAGGCAAATTTGTAAATGCCTATGCAGTAAAAGACATCGCACAAGAACAGATTTTTAATAAAAATCTAAAAGAAAGCAAGTACAGAACAACAGAATTATTATGGCATGGAAGCCGAAATGAAAATTGGCTTTCTATCTTAAAAACAGGGTTGATTTTGCGCCCCACCAATGCACTTATTACTGGAAAAATGTTTGGCTATGGACTTTATTTTGCCGACCAATGCCGAAAATCTTTGAATTATACTTCGTTGGCAGGTTCATTTTGGACAGGAGGAAATGACAAAAAAGCATTTTTGGCAATCTATGAAGTTCATACAGGCAGACAACTCAAAATCGAACATTATGAAGATTGGTGTGCTGGTCTGACTTACCAAAATCTTAAAAAACAAAATTCAGAAGCCGATTCTCTCTTTGCAAAAGGAGGCATTGACCTTTTGAATAATGAATTTATAATCTACAAAGAAAATCAATGTACGATTCGATATTTGGTCGAAGTGCATTATTGATAATTAATTATGGATTAAAGATTACGAATTACGAATGTAATATATTAAATCCTAGCCGTTGTTGGTGTTTTAGCGATAGCAACACCAACAACAAATTACTCTAAAAACTTCTCAACCTAAATAATAAATAATTATGAAAACACTCTCTTTGATTGACATCCAACTTGTTGCACACGAGCATTTCAAAAAACGTGGTTTTACAACTACTTTAGACGTAAAAAATGAACTTCGGAAAAAAGGTTTTCATGCTATTCAGTCAGAGGTTTCTCTTTGGATGGATGAACTCGCAACTGATGAAGAATGGGATTATGAATCTAATGGAACATTCAGAATGTATTCTTTAGGTGATGATGAGCAATATTCTGCAACTCTTTATATGGTAAAAGGAAATGCTTTTTGGGAAGGAGAATTACATGGCAAAACGGTCTGGGTAACTCATGGCGCAATTGGAAGTACCATGCAAAGCCGACAAGTTCATGAACATACATTTCCAAAAAGTAGAATTGCTTGGGCAAATTGGAAACAAATTATTACTAGAAACTATCAACACGGTTTTAAAGCTGTTGATAATCCATTTATTGCTCGTCTGCGTTTGCGTTCTTTATACCAAAATTATAGATTACAAAATCCTATTTCTTGTCTCATTTCATATAGAAACACAAAAAAATATATGGCAAAAGGTAATCAATGGATAGAAATGCAAGGAAACTATGTCTTAGGTTGGGAGCTTCCAAAACAACACAAAGAACTCAAAAGAATGCTTCGTAAAAAAGAATGGAATAGTGTACAAGTAGATTTCCAGACTGTTCATGTGCATCACGAGGAAACTTCTCATAAAGAACCTTTGCTTGTAGAAGATGTTTCTAAACCGATTATGGAAATTGATAATTCGAATATTTACGAAATAGAATTATCGTATGCCAATGGTGAAATACTTTATTTGAGTGCCTACGATTGGCAATGGGAAAAAGAACTTTTGCCTTTAGTTCGTTGGCTGACTTTATAACAAATTTAGAAGTTAGATTTTAGAATTGAAATTTAAAAAAGCAAAACCGTTTTCAAAATAATTCTGAAAACGGTTTTTTGATATAAGTAAATGCACTGATTGATGTTAAGCAAATTGTTTTCTTAAATAAACGTGAACTCGGTATTATATTTTTCAATTTTTACTCCTTTAGGAGTTATATATTTATTTCTCCACGTCAAAGATTTATATGTAGTTCCTACGGAACAATTTGATTTTAATCGTCTATTTTCTACCAACATATAGTTCCGATGGAACAAAATACAAAAAAATAGTGTGTAAACAGTTGATTTATAGTTTGTTAAAAGCCGAGTTCACGTTAAATAAACGAAACCCACAACGGCTTTAGCCCTCAGCGAAGCTAATTTTAATCGTAGGAAAAAAAGTAGCACGTTCTGTTTTCCAATAACTAAAGTTATGAGTTTCGTTTTTTGACTTTATAAAAACACTAAAAATCTAATCCAGGGAAATAAGCTGCTTCTCCTAATTCTTCTTCAATTCTTAGAAGTTGATTATATTTTGCCATACGGTCAGAGCGAGAAGCCGAACCTGTTTTGATTTGTCCTGTATTGAGTGCAACTGCCAAATCTGCAATAGTATGGTCTTCTGTTTCGCCACTTCTGTGCGACATAACAGTTTTGTATTCGTTTCTATGAGCAAGATTTACAGTATTTATTGTTTCTGTAAGTGTTCCAATTTGATTTACTTTTATCAAAACAGAATTTGCAACTTGCTTTTCAATTCCTTCCTGTACTCGTTTTACATTCGTTACAAAAAGGTCATCGCCAACTAATTGAACTCTATCTCCAACCAATTGTGTAAGTTTTTGCCAACCGTTCCAGTCATCTTCATCCATTCCATCCTCAATTGATAAAATAGGGTATTGCTTACACCAATCTGCCCAATATTCAGCCATTTGGTCAGATGTGAGTTTGTCGCCAGTTGATTTATGGAAGTGATATACTTTTTCTTTTGCATCATAAAATTCTGAACTGGCAGCATCAAGAGCAATAAAAACATCTTGTCCAGCTTTATAACCTGCTGCTTCAATGGCTTGTAAGACTACTTCAATAGCTTCTACATTCGAACGAAGATTTGGCGCAAAACCACCCTCGTCGCCTACGTTAGTAGAAAGTCCATTTTTCTTCAAGACAGTTTTTAAGTGATGAAAAATTTCTGTTCCCATTCTCAACGAATCTGAAAAACGCTTTGCTCCAACAGGCATAATCATAAACTCTTGAAAGTCAATAGCGTTATCGGCATGTGAACCTCCATTCAAAATATTCATCATTGGCAAAGGAAGTGTATTTGCATTTACGCCACCTATATAACGATACAAAGGAAGATTTGCTTCTTTTGCAGCAGCCTTTGAAAGAGCCAAAGAAATACCGAGCATTGCATTTGCGCCTAACTTTGATTTGTTTGGTGTTCCATCAATTTCCAGCATTAATTTATCAACAGTATTTTGGTCAAAAACTGAAAAACCAATTAGTTCGGGTGCAATAATTTCATTTACATGTTTTACAGCTTGTAGAACTCCCTTTCCTAAAAATGCAGATGAATCATTATCTCTAAGTTCGACAGCTTCGTGTTTTCCTGTTGATGCGCCAGAGGGAACGGCTGCACGTCCCATATTTCCTTTTGAAGTATGCAAATCTACTTCAATAGTTGGGTTTCCTCTTGAATCTAAAATCTGACGTGCGTGAATATGCTGAATTTGAGCCATAGATTAAAATATTTTCGAATGAGTATAAAGTAAAGATTAGAAATCTTTTTTTTAAATGATATGACAAAGGTAGTTTTTTCATTTGAAAAATGACAAATCTAAGCTTAAATCTATTTTAATAGCATTGAAGAAAGTATAGTGATAGTCAAAATATAAAATTAAATTTACACTTATTTGCTTTGATGGTAGGTTAATCACATATAATTTGGACATTTTTTTGGTTTTTAGCTGCTTGATATCGAAATTTTGATATACGTAGAAACAGCGATATTACGCAGCTACGCAGCTTTTGATGGGAGAAGAACTATTTTTTCTAATACTACGCTACTCTGTAGCTAAACTTCCTTGAATAAATGTAAAAACCCTCATTTTTTGGTGCAATTAACCTATTTGATGGTGTAATTTTCCGTATTCTTTAAAAAATATTGCTACAACTTTATGATAAACCTAGAAACACTAAAAAAAGAAAATCTAATCCTCCTAGAAGCACTTGCAGGAAGCAAAGCCTACGGAACAGATTTACCCACTTCGGACACAGATATAAAAGGGATTTTTATTCTACCCAAAGAAAAATTTTATGCTTTAGAGTATGTTCCACAAGTGAGCGATGAGAAAAACGATATTGTTTTTTATGAAATAAAGCGTTTTATAGAACTTTTATCAAAAAATAATCCGTCTGCGATTGAGATTTTTCATACTGCAAAAGAAGATATTTTTCACAAAAATCCGATTCTTGACCTTATAAAGTCGGAAGATATTTTATCAAAAATGTGTAGAGATACCTTTGCAGGTTATGCCCTTACACAAATCAAAAAAGCAAAAGGATTAAAGAAGAAAATTTTTAATCCAATGCCGAAAGAACGAAAAAAGGTATTAGATTTTTGTTATATTTTAGATAATCAAGCAAACGGAAAGGGGAGTATTTCTCTTCAAAAATGGCTCAAAACAAACGATTACAAACAAGAGAATTGTGGACTTTCATCAATAAATCATATCAAAAATACATATTTACTTTTTTATCATAATCAAAAAACGGATTTTTATTATAAAGGAATTTTGAAAAACATCGATTCGAACGAAGTTAGTTTGAGTAGTATTCCGAAAGGAGAAAAACCGATTGCTTATTTATATTTCAATAAAGAAGGTTATGCAGCCCATTGCAAAGAATACAAACAATATTGGGAGTGGGTAGAAAAGCGAAACGATACACGCTATGAAAATACACTTGAACACGGAAAAAATTACGATGCAAAAAATATGATGCACACCTTTCGTCTTTTAGATATGGCGATTGAGATTTTAGAACAAAAAAAAGTGTTTGTAAAACGCCCTAATAGAGAAGAGTTATTAAAAATACGAAGTGGTTTTTTTACGTATGAAGAGTTACTAAAAAAAGCCGATAAAAAAATAGAAATTCTAGAGAAAGCCTATCAAAATTCTACTTTACCAGAGTATCCAAATGTCGAAAATTTAGAAAAAACTTTGATTGAAATCAGAAGCAAATTTTATTCAAAGTAAATTATTCTTCATTCTCTTTTGTACCCTATTTATTTTATCTGTAATTTGTAAAAAACTACCTATTAAACAGATTAACGGTTTATTTCTTCTATGTCCAACTTCAATAACGTTTTTATTTCTTACGGTAGAGCCGAATCAAAAGCCTTTGCTACAAAATTACATGATGATTTATGTGAACGAGGATATAATGTTTGGTTTGACCAAAATGACATTCCATTAGGTGTAGATTTTCAGCATCAAATTGACGAAGGAATAGAAAAAGCAGATACTTTTATTTTTATTATTGCACCTCATGCTGTAAAATCAGTCTATTGTAGAAAGGAAATTGATTTGGCTGTAAAGAGAGGAAAACGCATTGTTCCTATTCTTCAAATTGAACCAACAACGAAAGAAGTTTGGGATAAGCTCCACCCAGCTATCGGAAAGATAAATTGGGTCTATATGCGCCAAGAGTGGCAAAAAGATATTCCACAAGAAAACTACAAGCAACTTGATGACTATGAACCTGCCTTTGAAGGACTTTGGAGTCTTTTAGAAAGTCATAAAGAATACGTAAGAACACACACAGAAATTTTAGCTAAAGCTCTCAACTGGGAAAGTCATAATAAAGATTCTCATTTGCTTTTAGTAGGAAAGGAAAGACAAGAAGCTGAAAAGTGGCTTTTGAAAGAATTTGCAACTGAGCAATCGCCTTGTTTGCCCTCTGATTTGCATACTGATTTTTTATGTGAATCAAGAAAAAATGCTGAAAATCTTCTCACAGACTGTTTTATTTCCTACTCCTCACAAGATAAAGAAGAGCGAGAAGCTGTTCGTTTGGCTTTAGCAAGGCATTTAATTACAACTTGGACACACAACCGAGATATTGTAAAAGGAGAGGAATTTGATAAAGCTATAGAAAGAGGAATTGAAGGAGCTGATAATTTTCTGTTTTTTATTACGAAAGATTCTATTATTTCAGAGTATTGTCTTTTTGAGTTGGAATATGCTAAAAAGCTAAATAAACGAATTATTCCATTGCTGATTGAAGAAGTTTCTGCAAAAGAATTCCCAACACAAATCAAGAATCTGCAGTATATCAATTTTACAGATAATGTAATTACTGAAGTTACTTCCAAAAACGAAAAGACTGATTTTGAGAAAGACATCGATACTTTAGTAGAAGAAATAAACCGAAATAGAGAACATTACAAAAAGCACAAAGTATTTCTTACTAATGCTTTGAAGTGGGAAAGGCAAAATAATAATGCCTCTGTTTTATTACGTGGACATAAATTAGATGAAGCAAAAGTCTGGCTCAAACGAGGACAAAAATTAAGCAAACATCAGCCACTGCCTTTGCACGAAAATTTCATTTTAGAAAGTGAAGCTAAAAGTGGAAATTTAGAAACAGAGATTTTTGTTTCCTATTCTCGTACAGATAGTGATTTTGCTAGAAAGCTAAATGAAGAATTACAATTCAATGGCAAAACAACGTGGTTTGACCAAGAAAGTATTGCCTCAGGTGCAGATTTTCAACAAGAAATTTATAGAGGAATAGAGGGAGCAACAAACTTTCTGTTTGTTATTTCTCCTGATGCTATTGAGTCGCCTTACTGTGCTGATGAAGTAGAATATGCTCAAAAACTAGGAAAACGCTTTATTACTGTTTTGCATAGAGAAACTGACCCTTCTACATTACCTCCTGCTTTAGCTTCTGTTCAATGGATTGATTTTGTAGGTAAAGATTTCAATAAGCAATTTGGAGAAGTAATCCGAACCTTAGATACAGATAGAGAGTATGTCAGAATGCATAATGTTTGGCAGAAAGAGGCTCTACAATGGCAACAGAGTAACAAAAACAAAGATTATTTACTTAGAGGAAGTAGTTTTGCATTGGCAAATGAATGGCTAGAGTCTGCTGATAAAGAAAAAAAACAACCTCAACCGACAGATTTACAAAGAGAATATTTAGATGAAAGTCAAGCTGCTATTTTTGCTTTGGAGCGTAAAGAAAAAAATACAATCAAACGCCTTAGGGGACTTTTGGCTGTGGCTGTTGTAGCACTTATTGCATTTCTTGGTATAAGTTTTTATGTCTATTACCTCTATAATACTTCTAATCGCCTTCGTGTGTATGCTGAAAAATTGAATGATAGAGCTAACCTAAATCGAATAAAAGCAGAAGAAGAAGCTGAAAGAGCAAAAGAAGCCTTAAAAGTTGCTGATGCAGCAAAACAAGAAACAAGCAAAGCATTAGTTCAATTACAAGAAAAAGAAAAAAATCTTCAAAAAGCATTATCAGATGCAATCAATTCTAAAAAATTTGCAGAAGCAAAACGGATTGAAGCTAAACTGGCTCAAAACCAAGCTGAACAAGAAAAAGAAAAAGCTGTCATTTCTCAACAATTAGCTGATACAGAATCCAAATCAAATGAAAAAATATCAACAGCATTACAACTTACTGAAAAAGACCCAACGTACGCCTTATTTTTAGCAAAAGAAGCGTACCAAGAAAATCCAAAACCAATTACCAAAGATGTAGTATTTTCTATCCATCGGAATCATTCCTTTTACGAAACAAAATACAAAGGGCATACTGCCTCAATCAATGAGATAGCTATTTCTCCTAATGGAACAATACTGACAGGAAGTTCGGATAGAACAGCACATCTAATAAATAGTAGTGGCAAACGTATTAGTATAGCAGGAGGGGCAGATAGAGTTGGCTCAGCAGATTCAGGTTTTTCAAGCGATGGAGAACTTACTCGCAGCATAGCAGGGCATAAGGGATATATTGGTACAGTAGCTTTTTCAAGTGATGGAGAACTTATTGCTTTGGGAGGGGAAAATAAGATAACAGTCTGGACAAAGGAAGGAGAATTTGTAACAACATTACAAAACGATGACGAGACTTCGATGAGTAAAGTTGTATTTATGCCAGATAATAAACACCTTATTACAGGTGATTATAACTCGTATATAAGAAAATGGAATATCGAAACACAAGAAGTTGTTGCAGAAAATGACTTATCAGAAGAAGAAATTACAGACATACAAATTACTTCTGATGGAAAAAAGATAATTGTTTCGACGATAGAAAGTGCTAATATTCTTGATACTAATTTAGAGATACAAGATTATTTCTTTTCAGATATGGAACATGTAGAAGCAATTGATATTTCTCCAAATGATAGCTTATTAGTAACAGGAAGTTGGGGAAAGAGAAGAATAATATTATGGAAATTATCAAATACAAGTGAACCTATTTTTATAGCTCCTACTGATTATGTCAAGAGTATTAGCTTTTCCCCTGATGGAAATTATATTTTAGCTGGATTATTAAATGGAAATGTTCAAAAATGGAATCTAACAGGCAATCTAGTTCATACTTTTAAAGGACATCAAGACCGTGTGAGTGGAATTGGTTTCATAGATGATAAGATGGTTACTTCTTCTCACGATGCTACTGTCTTGGTATGGCAAAATGAAGGGAGTTTACTTCAAGAAAAGAAAATCCATGAAAAAATAATTACTGCTATTTCTCAAAATAAAATAAGTAATAATTTACTTACTTCCTCTTATGACAAATATTGGAAGCTGCACAATGAAAATGGAGAATTAATCAGAGAGAAACAGTACGATTCGGAAGTCATGTCATCAATATTTTCTAAAGATGGGACAAAAGCTGTTATAGGTTTATGGAAAAAGGAAGTAGAGCTTTGGAATGGAGATTTAACACAAAAAGAAGCAACTATAACTTTATCTCACTACGTGAAAAGAGTAGCCATTTCTGATGATAATAAATATATCGCTATTGGAATAAATAATGATAGAGGACGCTATAAAGGAGAGGTTTTGATTTATGATATAAGTGATATGGCTACACCTATTTTAAAAATAAGTACACCAGCAGAAGTATCTGCAATTACTTTCTATCCAGAGTTATCAGATTATGTAGGGGTAGCAGATGAAAAAGGAACGTTACAAATATGGCAGTTATCAAATAAAAGCATGTATAGTAATTTTAGTTCTTTATATCCTCATCATATATATCTTCTAAAGTTTTCGAAGGAGAATGAACGAATTCTTGTAGGAGGACGAAATGATAATGCTATTTTGAGTGATTGGAGTGGAAAAGTAAAAGCTAACTTACAAGGACACACTTCATTTGTATTAGGAGGAGGTTTTTCGACTAATCAAAATCAGATAATTACATCTAGTACCGATCGTTCTATCAAAATTTGGGATTTGGAAGGTAATCTCATCAAAACTCTTACAGGACATCAAGATAACGTAAGAGGAGCTATATTTTCAAATGATAACAATAAAATATATTCTGTTGATGAAAGTGGAAATATGAAAATTTGGAATGCTGTAATTTCTCCTCTTGAGAACAATGATTTATACTCTCCCGATACACCTGATTTGCTCAGTGTTGGAGTAGAACCAAGTAAAGAAGACTTAGAACAAGCAACTCTGAATGAAATATTAGGTTTAATAGACCAATACAATGAGAAGCTAGATGAAGCTGGGTATGAAGTAGAGAAATATCCAATTACGTTAAAAATAATTGAGTTATTTGAGGTCGCTGTTACTAAAAATGGCTTTTCTGAGGATGACCAATTTGACTACGAAGTAGCTTACTCAGAAGCAATCAACAATGGTTTGTATATAGATAAGAAAGGCGAAATACTACAGATTGCAAAAACAGGAATAGAAAAAGGATTTACAGAAGAGCTATTTACACAAGGTGCTTTTGCTGCTTTCCTTGTCAATAATCAGTTTGAAGAAGCCGAAAAAATCTATCAAAAATACTACAAAACTTCAGATTGGTTAGATATGCTAGAAATGGATATAGGTATTCTTTCTATAAGTGAAGTAATAACCGAAGAGCAGGAAGCGTTTTTTGAGAAACTAATGAAGGAGAGTGGAAAGAAAGTAGAGAAGAAAAGAAAAAGTAGAAAGCCAAAGCAGTAACATACTTTAAAGTAAAAAGACGATATTTTTTTGGCAAAATCCATTTAAAATGCGTTTTTTGTTAGAATTATGATTTAATACAAAAGTTACTTCATTTTTCATGAATCGTCAGATTAAAATTGTAATTAGCGACACTGATTATTTCATAATTCGTAATCCATAATGTTTAATTCGTAATTGATATATGGCAGCTACCAAACTCGCTTTTTTTCGCTATTTGCTTATTGACCAAATGTTACGCAGCAAATTCAAACCTTTTCCTACCAAAGATGAATTATTGGAAGCCTGTAGAGAGCGTTTTGGGGTTTCTTCGGCTTCAACTATCGAAAAAGATTTAGCTGCTATGCGTGATGAGTTTGATGCGCCAATTCAGTACAGCAAAAAAATGAGAGGATATTCTTACTCTGATACAAAATACAAATTCCTTTCTGTTAATCTTTCTGATGATGAACAACTTGCAATGGCTTTTGTAGAGTCTCTTTTGGGAGAGTTTAGAGAGCTTCCTATTTTTAATGAGTTTTCAGGTGCAGTAGATAAAGTCTTGGACGGAATGGAAATTGCCAAAACTTCTGAAATCCAAAAAAATGTTCAGCGAATTATTCAAGTCGAACAATCGATTTATAAAGGAAAAGGAACACACCAACTCAAAGATTTAATCTATCATATTTCAGAACAAAATGTAATCAAAATATTCTATCAAAAACACAACGAGCTACACACGAAACCTTATAATATCCACCCTTATTTATTAAAAGAATACCGAAATATGTGGTATTTGATTGGTTGGGTAAGAAAATATAACGAAGTCAGAACCTTCGGACTAGATAGAATAATGGATATAGAACCTTCTGATGAGAGCCTTTTCATTACTCCAGACCAAGCCAAATTTAATCCAGAAGAATTTTATCATTACTGCATTGGCGTTTCGGCATTAAATCAAAAGCCAGAAGATATAGTTTTGAGTTTTGATCCCTTTCAAGGAAAATATATCAAATCACAACCCTTGCATCACACACAAGAAGTTTTGGTAGAAGATGATAATGAATACAGAATCCGTTTGCATTTGATTGTAAATTACGAACTCAAAATGTTGATTTTGGGTTATGGTTCGTCTGTTCGTGTGATTAGCCCTTCGCCTCTTGAAAAACAAATTCGTGCAGAGCTTCAAAATACATTACAGCAGTATTGATTTTTGTAAAACTTTGTCAGTAGTTTTTTAGTAATCCAAAACAACTCTGACAATAGTTATAATACAACTATTAAGAGATTTAGACTAAGCTTTTCTTTTAAAAAGCAATTTGCATTTATCTGTATTTTCAATCCTCTAAATCCTAAAAATCCTTTACCAATCCTACATCATATTCTCCTCAAACTCCTCAAAAATAATCCTTCCTTTTTCAGAAAGGTAAGGAAAAATCAAGCGATTGACATAATTTATATATTCATTTTTTAAGCTCAGTTTTTCAAACTCTTCATTTCGTAATTGCATAAAAAAGAAAGTTCGCATTGCACCACTAAGTTCCATCAAATAAAATATATCCTTTTCTTCAAACTCATTCCGAAAAATATCATTTTCTATAAGCTGCACAAAGATAGATTTCAAAATAGCTTTTCGCTGCTCATTTTCTTGATTGATTTTTTTAGCTAATTCTTCGTATTCCCTAATTAAAAAAACATAGTCTTTAAAGAAAAATAAATAGGAAAGTGAAATATCAAACGTATAAAAAGGAGCTTTCAAAATAGACAAAAATAGATTTTCTTCTCCAAAAAAAGCCTGTGAAACCTGCTGCATTTCAGTTTTATATTCTTGATATAATTCTTCAATCAGTTTTTCTTTTGTCGGAAAATGATAAGTAATATTTCCATAACTCTTATTCATTTCTTTGGCTACTTCACGAAGCGTAACGGAAGGAATACCTTTTTGATTGAATAAATCTTTTGCAACTCTCTTAATTTCTTGGCTGGTATTGGGTTTGTTTTTCATAGAACAAATGTAGTGAAAAATATTTTTAGTCCAAATGGACTAATTTTAAAATTATTGATTATCTTTGTTTCAAATTATAGGTTAATGAGGTACTTCAGACTTCCTAGTCTGAATAAAAAACTCTAAATAAAACTTTTACACAGACAGAGAACACATTATAATCTAACTACAATGAAAACAGGAACAATCTATAAAAAGCCAACTTACAAACAGAATTTAATGCGTTTGTATGATGCTAAATTAAACTCTTTTGCAAAAGATAGTTATGAAGAATTGAATATCGAAACCTTTGCAGGAAATACACACATTATTGTAAGAGGAGAAGAGAGTTTACCTCCTTTGGTTGTTTTTCATGGTATTCATGCAGGTGCGCCTGTGGCATTGGAAGCAATGAAAAATTTACACGAAAAATATCGTATTTATGCTATTGATACCATCGGACAAGCTACAAAAAGCGATGAAACAACACTTGATTTCAAAAATAATGAATATGGAAAATGGGCTGCCGAAGTTTTAGAAAAACTGCATCTTCAAAATGTTCCTGTGATTGCTATTTCGTATGGAGCGTTTATTTTGAATGAACTTATAAGAGTCAGTCCGAAAAGTATCAAAAAGGCAATTTATATTGTTCCTTCTGGCTTTGCAAATGGCGATTTTTTGCCTTCTTTTTCTCGTTTGAGTATTCCACTTTTTAAGTTTCATTTTACCAAAAAAGAAAAGGATTTAATAAAATTTATGGACGCATTTTTCACTACCAAAGACAAACATTGGATAGAACTTCAAAAAAATATTCTATTAGGTGTAAAAATGGATTATCGTCGTCCTCCTTTAATGACTGAAAAAGATACTCAAAATTTTGATGCGCCTGTTTTTGCTATAATTGCAGAAAATGATGTTTTTTTTCCAAAAGAAAAAGCAATTGTACGTATGAAAAAAGTCTTTGCTGATTTGAGAGAAATTTATATCTTGAAAGATGCCAAACATATTCCTGATGAAAGTCGCTATGATGAAATCACAAATAAAATTGAAGAATGGTTATCTTTTTCTGATAAAAACAAAGAATCAAAAACAAGCATTGAAAGAGTTAGATAAAAATACTATTTTTGTATAAAATTCAGATACTTCTCTCGCCGTTGTTGATGTTTCCACCAACAACACAATACGTATAAAAGTGAACCGTAAAGAACTCGTAGCCCAAATAAAAGCCAAAAAATCTTATCTCTGTGTAGGTTTGGATAGTGATATTAAAAAAATTCCGTCTCATTTATTGAATGCAAAAGACCCTATTTTTGAATTTAATAAAAGAATTATTGATGCGACAGAAAAGTATGCTGTTTCTTACAAAATCAATACTGCTTTTTATGAAGCTCTAGGAACAAAAGGCTGGGAAAGTCTGCAAAGAACGATTGAATATTTACCAAAAGATGTCTTTATTATCGCAGATGCCAAGCGTGGCGATATTGGAAATACATCTTCACAGTATGCGAAAGCATTTTTTGAAAATCTAAATTGTGATGCTGTTACGGTTGCGCCGTATATGGGAGAGGATTCGGTAAAGCCTTTTTTAGAAATAAAAGATAAATGGACAATTTTGTTGGCTCTTACTTCCAATTCTGGAGCGCAAGATTTTGAAATGTTAGAACTCAAAAATGGTAAAAAGGTCTATGAAGAGGTGTTAGAAAAAAGCCAAAACTGGGGAACAGACGAAAATCTTATGTACGTAGTAGGCGCAACAAAGGCAGAATATATCGAAAACATTCGTAAAATTATCCCTAATCATTTTTTATTAGTTCCGGGGGTGGGAGCGCAAGGAGGAAACTTGCAAGAAGTTTCGAAGGCAGGACTGACAAAAGACTGTGGACTTTTGATAAACTCTTCTCGTCAGATTATTTATGCCAGTAAAGACCGAGATTTTGCAGAAATGGCAGGTAAAGCAGCACAGGAAATTCAACAAGAAATGGCTTTACAGTTATCAGTAACCAGTTAATTTCATTGTATTTGAAAATGTATTTTTATTTACTCCGTATTTTCATTCTCTGTGTTCTTTGTAACTCTGTGTTAAAAAATGTATTTGCATTTCCCTAATTCCTAATTTCCAATCCCCAATTCCTATTTGAAATATTTCAAACATCATCAAATCAATAAAAAAAAATGGGATAAGTGTATTTCTTCATCAAAAGAAAATATTATTTATGTTTTTTCGTGGTATTTGGATATTGTTTCCCCTTCTTGGGAAGGATTTATTTTAGAAGATAATGAACAAAATTATTTGGCTGTCATGCCACTTCCTGTTAAGAAAAAATATGGAATTTCATTTCTACAAGTTCCTCTATTTGCACAACAATTAGGTGTTTTTTCTACTCAACAATTATCTACTTTAGAATTTAAAGCCTTTTTGATTTTACTTCAAAAGCAGTTTAAATTGGTTTCAAATTATCCATTTAATACGACAAATTACGAAGACTTTAAAAGTGAGTTTGAAGAAGTGTTTAATAATCAAAATGATAATAAATTTGAAGAAAATTTAAAAAAATACAAAAATCATCATCTTTCTTTGCAGCACAATTACTCTAAGATTCGTCAGAGTTATAAGAGAGATACAAAATATAGAATTAATCAAGCTCAAAAACAGAATTTTGAAGCCATAAAAAAAATAGAAAATGATGATATAGATTTACTGTATGATTTTTTTGAAGAAAGCGTTTTTTTAGAAAATGGAATTTCAAATCAAGCAAAAACAACATTAAAAAAAGTTTTCAAAATTCTGAAAGAAAAGACTTTGGCTGAATTATATTATATTCAAAATAATAAAAATGAAGTTTTGAGTGGAGTTTTACTCGCCAAGAGTGAATCATTTTACCAAAGTCATTTTACTACAAAATGGATTTATTTATTCAACGCAGCCAATCCGAATAATAACAGAGACGAGAGTAGAAGATGGTTTTTAGATAAATTCATTCAAGAAAAAAGTAATAAAGTAAATTATTTTGAAAGACAAAGTAAAGAACCAATTTATGAAACAATTTTAGATTTTGAATCAGCACAAGAAAAAGAAGTTGCTCGTTTTTATGCTAGTTTTGGCAGTAAAGAAATGCTATTTTTTGTACTAGATTATAATGAGTTGCCATTTTATATTCAATTTGCTCAAAAAACAATCCGTTTAATAAAACAATTTTTTCACAAATAAATACTATAATTGAATTTTTAAATAAAGTAATCTCAAATTTTATCTGAATCGTTTCAAAGTTTTTTATAGATTTGATTGTCTTTATTCTCATTTAAGTGTTTTTTTTTATATTTTTGTAAACGTTCGTTAAATATCCACTTTTGCCAAATCTTTTGGTATTTCCCTTAGTTTATGTGCTGATTAGCCTATGAATAAAAATTTTACTTGTCTTTTATTTTGTCGCAACTAGTTTATTCAAAGAATACAGTTTTATCTAATTTTATTAGAATAGAAATAGTATTCTAACAAAAAAAAGATTTAATGAGGCTTAATCCCTTCAGCTTTTAACTAAATTATATTCGAAATTTTATCTTATAAAAATTAAATAATTGTATGCAAATACGTAAAGTTCTTGCAGCCGTTTTGGGTTGCTTACTAGTGAGTTTTTCTTACTCAAATTTTAATACAGCTTCAGCTCAAATTGGTGTCGATTCTACTGGACGTAGAGTAATCACTACTGCTATTCCTATTTTGTTAGTAGGTCCTGATTCTCGTGCTGCTGGTATGGGAGATTTGGGCGCAGCTACTTCTCCTGATGCAAATTCAGTACATTGGAACCCTTCAAAATTAGCTTTTATCGAAAATGATTGGTCGTTTGGAGTATCTTATTCTCCTTGGTTACAAAGGTTAGTTAATGATATGTGGTTGGGTTATGTAAGTGGTTCGAAACGTATTTCTAAAACACAAACTGTAGGTGTTACTTTCCGTTATTTTGATATGGGAAGTCTTCAATTCACAGATGCTAGAGGCGAACCTCTAAGAGATTTTAATCCTCGTGAGGCTGCCATTGATGCAACGTTTGCCCAACAACTTTCCAAAAAGTTAAGTATTGCAGGTACATTTCGTTTTATTCATTCCAATTTAGCAGGAAATGTAACTAATAACGGTCCTGTTGAGAATGTCAAACCAGCTAACACAGGTGCAGTAGATGTATCGATGTTTTATAAGAGCAAACTCAATTTCAAAAGTTTTGAAGGAGATTGGGCATTGGGATTAAATATTTCAAATATTGGTGCGCCAGTAACTTATAATGATGCTGCACAACAAGATTATTTACCTGCTAATTTGCGTCTAGGAACAGCTTTCAATGCAGAATTTGATGAGTTTAATAAACTGACTCTTGCTTTTGATGTTAGTAAATTACTTGTTCCTACTCCTGAAAACACGGCTTCTAATGGTGCAAACGACCCAGTTTTGTCTTCTATCTTTAAGTCATTTGGAGATGCTCCTGATGGTTTTGGCGAAGAAATAAAAGAAACAATTTTTGCCGTAGGTGCAGAATATTGGTATGCCGATTTGATTGCGCTTCGTGGGGGGTATTTTCACGAAAATCAAGAAAAAGGAAATCGTCGTTATTTTACATTAGGTTTGGGTTTGCGTTATCAAGTTTTTGGTTTTGATTTCGCTTATCTTATTCCAAATCAACAACAACATCCACTTGCTGATACTATTCGTTTTTCTCTTTTATTTAATATCAATAAAGGTGAAAAAATAGATGAGCCAGAGGAAGGAAATAACTAATTGAGAGTACAAACCTATAAGGTTTTTAAAACCTTATAGGTTTGAAATGAAAATAAATAAGCTTTTATTTAAAAAAAAAGAGATTGAATGACTAAAAATTTACTTGCCTTTCGTTAGAACAAACTTCCGAAATCACTTTGAATATTCTAAGTAAATCCCTTTCGTCTAATTATTTATATCTTTTATTTTTTTTTGAATAAATATGCAAATAGTAAAAAGCAGTTTGTCAATTCTTTTGACGCTAATTTTAAGTAGTTTTTCTAATTTTTGTTTTGCTCAAGTAACAGCCAATGCTCAGTCTAGAGCAATTCGAACAGCCGTTCCTATCTTACGTTTTTCGCCTGATGCTCGTGGTAGTTCCATGGGAAATGCAGGAGTAGCACTTTCTCCAAATGTAAATGCTACATTTTGGAATCCTTCAAAACTATCTTTCCTCAAAAATGAATGGAATTTTGGAGCTTCTTATTCTCCTGTTTTCCATAGAGTGGCTGACAATATGTGGTTTGGCTATTTTTCAGCAGCTAAAAAGCTAAATGAAGAACAAGCAATAGCACTTTCTTCTCGGTATTTTGAAAAAGGAAAAGCTGGTAATATCACAATGCCAAACTCATCACAAGAATTAGATTTAGGTTACGATTTTACCCTAGATGCTAGTTTTGCCCAAAAGGTCTCTGAGAAGTTGAGCCTTGCAGCTACGTTTAGATATATTCGTTCGAATCAATTATTTATCAATTCTTCTAATACTTATTTTAACTCTGTTCAAAATGTAGGTGCGATGGATGTATCTCTGTTTTACAAAACAGACTTCGTAATTAATGAAAAACAAGTAGATTGGAATGTAGGAGTAAATATTTCAAATATGGGGCAACCCTTTTCATATCTAGGCGCAAAAGAATACTTACCAGCAAATCTTGCTATCGGAACAACTCTGACTCATCATTTGAATCAAGATAATTTATTTACCTTTGCTTTTGATGTAAATAAACTACTTGTTCCTACCCCAAACTCTTCAAATCAAATACCACAAAAAAATGTTGTATCTTCTATTTTTAATTCTTTTTCTGATGCTCCAAATGGTTTTAGTGAAGAAATGCAAGAGCTTATTTTAGCTTTAGGTGCAGAGTATTCATATAAAAATGCATTGAAATTAAGAAGTGGTTATTATCATGAAAATGAAAACAAGGGTAATAATCGTTATCTTACCTTTGGGTTGGGAGTAGAAAGAAAAGCCATTGCTTTGAATGTTTCTCTTCTAAAAGCCATTGTTGATTCGCCAAATGATGGAGCTTTTCAAGTTTCTCTAATTTGTGCTTTTGATTCCAAGAAAGAAAATTTATAATTTTTAGCCAAAAACTAAAGTTTACAGTACAGCTTCATTATGAAAAATAAGCTATACTAAAAAAAGCCATTTCTAACTAAATAGAAATGGCTTTTTTTGATTTTTATTTTACAGGAAAAACTTATCTCAAACGGTCTGCGCTACGCACCATATCTTCGTCTTTTTTGATGAAACGAACAGAAAGCCAATTAAATAAAATAGCTGCCACAGGAAGGTAATATCCATAAGCCATAGTTCCTCCCATTTCAGGAGAAAAAATATCTTGTGCTTGATAGGTTAGAAAAGTAGAAACCCCAATAAAAACAGCAATAAGAAGAGTGCAGAAAAGAGCAATTTTCATTTGAAAACGACGATTTTTGAAGTTAAAAATATTCCAAAAAGCCAAAATAGCTGTCAGACCTGCAATAATAGCAAGATAAATTGTTGTTTGTTCCATGACTGTTTCTCCTGCTAGAGTTTGTATCATTTCGATAGCATTTATCTGAATTTTGTTTGTTCCTACTTCTTTTCCCCAAATAGGAAGAAAAACAGTCAGTCCCATTAAGATAGAAACCATCAATAAAAAAATACTTTGAATACGCTGAATCATAATTTTATGAATTTTATGAATGAATCAAAGACAATTACGAATTACGGAATACGAATTAACCTAAATAATCAATATATTTTTCTGTTAGATTAATAAGTCATTCAAAATTTGAAAGTATTTTTAGTAAAACGTTGTCCTTTGTAAATTAAATAAATTATTTTTGTGGCTGCAAAATTACAGAACTTAGCCTAAAAAGTGCTACTAGATTCTGAAATCTTTGTAATTTAATCCTTAAAACCTCTTTTTTATTTATTTTATCTCCTCTATTATGAAGATTCAGCTTTTTGATTCGACGGCATCAGAAAAATTAGAACGTGCTTTTGCTATTCGTAGAATTGTTTTTATTGAAGGACAAGATGTTCCTGAAGAAGATGATTTTGATGGACTAGACGCAATAGCAACTCATATTTTGGCAATAGATGAAAGTAATAATGAAAAAGCAGTTGGAACAGCTCGTTTTAGAGTAACTGAAAAGCATAAAGATAACTCTCCCAAAAAAATAAAACTAGAGCGTTTTGCTGTTTTGGAAGAAGATAGAGGAAAAAAAGCAGGACAAAAAATGGTAGAGTTTGCGCTACAACAAATTCAGAAAAAGGAAGAGTTCAAGACCGTAGAAACAATTTATCTACACGCCCAACTTGCAGCCGTTTCATTATATGAGCGTTGTGGATTCAAAAAAGACGGAGATGTTTTTGAAGAAAGTGGAATTATGCACTACAAAATGATTTATAAAGTTTAAATTACGACCTGCCAAAGCAGCGCAGCTAATTACGAATTACGAATTTTTTCTGTTTATAAAATTTTGATTATGATACGATTCAAAAAAATACTGAATTTTGCTTGTCTATTACTTGTCGTATTTTTTTTCTTCTCTTGTGATAATCAAGAACGTGAAGTTGATTTTGCTGCCATTCATCAAAATTTAAAAAATAAACTAAGTAAAGAAGTAGCTAATCATAAATTTCAAGATGATAGTTTGCAGGTTTATGAAAAGTATATTTTTTATTCTCTAAAAGAGTATAAATCAGAAAAAAGTAAAATTGTCAATAGAGGATATTTTACACTATTTTACGTTCAGAATGTAGGAGATGATAAAAAAGTAAATACGAAAGATGATTACTTCAAGTTATTGAATACTGTTCGTACCGATGAAGTAATCGAAACAGATAGTAAAATGACTTTAAAGTTTGATGTTGGTACTTCAGAAACATTCCAATACTACAATAGAGAATTTTTAACTCAAAACTTAACTATTCAATTTTCTATTACAGATAATGTTTCAGAAAAGAAAATGAAATATGATACAAATTACAACTATAAAAGAATTACTAATTTGGGTAAAACACAATCAAGCTACTTAAGATACGAAGTTCATACTGGAATATCAGAAAGTAGTAAACTTTATCCACAATGGAAAAGAGAAGATGAGTTATCAAAAGAAGGTTTAATTTATCGTACTGACAATAATGAACATTATTATACATTAGAGCTAGATGATTCTGAACTACTTAACTAATTTTATTTTCAATTAAATTCTACCTAAAACTGTATTTTATGAAATCTATAAATCATTTGTCAAAAATAACTTTTTACCTTTTCTGTATCGCTTGTCTTTTTGGTTGTGCCTCTAAGAAAGAAGGACAAAGTAAATATTTAGTTTCTTTTGAAGAGAGCATAAAGACAAATCTACTGATTAATCGGTTTATTTATTCAATAGAGCAAATTGAAATGGATTCTAGATTAGACTCAACTTCTAGTAGGAAAGATGTGGTTTCTTATTTCTTAGATGTTTCTAAAGATACTATTACTCAAAAATTGAAAGATAGAAAAGAAGTATTGTTAGTTATGGTGCAATATGAGTGCTTTGATAATTTTCCAAAAGTCAATTTATCTATAAAAGGAAACGAACGATTCAATTTTTATGCAGAAGATGAGGAAGAAGAAAAAAGACAAAAAGAAGAATATGTAATGGTATTTGAAACTCAAGAGAATCGTTTTTTTAGCAACTACCAAAGAGCAGGGGATTTAGAAATAGAAGGAATTATTTATCCACAAGTTAGCTTTTTTACAAGAAGAATGTACAGAGAAGAAGGAATAATAACAATCAAAATCGCTGCTTATTTGACTTATGCAGAACAAAAAAAACTATTTTAAGATAGAATAATATCTAAAAAACCTCAATCCGATTCATTTTTACTTGAATAGAAAAGTACGCCATTTCTTCGTTTTTTTCAGAAATAGTAAATTCAGTTTCTAATGGATTATTCGATTTTCTTACCATTTCTATAAAGCCAATATTTCCTCCATAGTGTCCATCTTGGCGAGTAGCACGTCTTTGAGAGCGATAAAAAACACGCAAATCTTTAGGAGGGTTAAGCGAGTTTATATGTCCGCAATGACTTTTCATTTTTTTTATTTTACTTGTCTTTATTTTATTGGCAGCTGTAAAAATATAGTGGGTTTCGGTTTTTTGGACAACAAGCATTCCATAGCCTACTTCTCTTCTATCAGCCAAAGAAAATTCTCTTTTCTCAGAGTAATGATTAATATTCTGACCTAACTCTATGATAATACCAAAAAGACGTTTACTAACTAAATAATCTTCTTCAGCTTCACGCAGTCGTTTTGCCATTGTTGCCAAAATAGTTTGAGACATTGCACCTTGATACATCAAAACAACGTCTTTGTGTGCTAAAGAAGGGTATAAGTCAAGCATAAATACAAATTTAGAATTTAGATTTTATAATTCAGAGTTAAAATCAGTTTAGAATAGTCATCAATTCTAAAATCTAAATTTATAGTCTGATTCCTATCAGAGTAATATCATCTCTTTGTTTTTGATTTCCTTGATGACGATCCAAATCTTCTTCTAAAATAGTTTTTTGTTCGTTCATATCAAAATCTGAATTCTGATTCAATAATTGATGCAAACGTTTCGAACCATATTTTGTGCCTGAAATATTGTTTTGGTCAGTTATTCCATCAGTAAATAAATAGAGTGCGTCTCCTTTTTTGGCTGTCATTTGTAGTTGAATGAATGGACGTTTTTTATTTTTTCTCCAGCCACCAATAGATTTTTTGTCGCCTTTCAAGATATGAGATTCTCCTCTACTTACCCAAACAGCATGACGTTTTGCTCCTGCAAAAACAATTTCTCTTTCTAGCGTATCTTCTTCTAGAGCATCAATTCTACATAGAGAAACGTCCATTCCATCATCATTTCCAGATTCATCTTGTTTCAAAGCATTCTTTAAACGAACATGTAACTCATCCAAAATTTTGGCAGGTTCAAGAACATTTGCTTCATTAATAATTTCATTGAGTAGTCTGCTTCCAATCATAGACATAAATGCCCCTGGAACTCCGTGTCCTGTACAATCGACAGAAGCAATAAAAGTACGTCCTTCTATTTCTCTAAGCCAGTAAAAATCACCCGAAACGACATCTTTTGGTCTAAAAACCATAAAAGAATCATCAAAACTATTTTCAAGCATTTCATCTGTTGGTAGGATGGCTTGTTGAATGGTTTGAGCATAACGCAGACTATCCATAATACGAATACTGCTTTCTTGAATTGTATTTTTTGCTTGACCAAGTTCCGAATAATTTTGAATATTATCTAGCGCAATCGAAACATAGGAAGCCAGACCTTTCAATAATGTTAAATGACGGTCAGAGTACGAATTTTTTTCTAAAGATTGTACTGTCAGCACACCCACAGGACGGTTTTTGATAGCTAAAGGCAAATAAATAAGAGATTTGGGAAGTATATTTCCTACCGAAACAACTTCACCTGCCACATATTTTGCATATTCACTTTGAAGGTCTCCTATTTTTACTTCTTTTTGGTTGCGAATTGCCCAAGCAGAGAGTAGCGTTTTGTCTCTCGCTGCATTAAAGTCATAATTCAATGGATTTCCTTCTACTGAATATCCTCTAAACTCAATTAAATTTGTTTTTTCATTCAAAACACCAATTCCAAACCCAGGGGCATTCATCAAGCTATTGACGTGTTGATACAGAACAGCTACCATTTGGTCAAAATCTAAGGTTGCAGTTACTTGCTGTCCAATATCTGAAAGGACACGTACGTTTTGGTACGAATTTTCGATTTCATTTCTTTGTTTGGAAAGGTCATCACGCTGTGCCATTACTTCGGCTTGTTTTTGTTTCAAAACAGCATTCATATCCAAAATCTGACGGCTTTGATTTGATATTTCATTATAAGCAATCTGTAATTTTTCTTTTTCTTCTTCTAGTTCGTTCGTTCTTTGATGCACTTCCATAGAAAGACGACTTTTTTGTTTTTGCATTTCGCCATTTCTCCAAAACCAAAATGAAGCCCCAGCACCAATTAAAAGCATAGCTAATGCAATCTTGAACCAAATAGCTTCCCAATAAGGAGGTTTGATATAAATACGTAACGTTGCACCACTTTCATTCCAATAACCGTCACTATTAGCAGCCTTTACTCTCAAAATATACTCTCTCCCTTCTGGTAGATTGGTATAAGAAGCAGTGTGATTTCGGTAAGATGTATAATGCCAATCATCATCAAATCCCTCTAATTTATACATATATTCTGTTTTTTTAGGAAGACGATAATTTAAGGCTACAAAATCCACAGAAAAACTATTTTGTCCGTGAGAAAGCGTTATCATGTCAGTTTGTGCAATATTCCTACTTAAAATACCTGTTTCGTCATTTGCACGAATATCTCTACCCAATATTTTTAGGTTAGTCAGATAAACAGGTGGAATATAACTATTGTCTTTAATACTATCAGGATGAAAAACAGTAATTCCATATACAGTTCCAAATATAAGTTCACCGTCTTTTGTTTTTTCTACGGCATTGTGATTGAAGCGATTGCTTGGAAGTCCGTCATTCAAATCATAATTTCTAAATACTTGTGTATCAATATTGAATCTTGATAAACCTCTATTTGTACTAATCCATAAATGACGACTGTTGTCTTGCTCAATGGCATAAATTACACCGTCTGGCAATCCATCTTTTTCGGTATAATGTGTAAAGTTATCAGCTTCTTTATGGAAACGATTTAGTCCTCCTCCGTGTGTTCCTGCCCAAAGCACACCTGTTTCGTCTTCAAAGAGAGTAACAATATAACTGTTGCTAAGTCCACCAGAATCATCATTTGCTTGATTATAGGTAATAAAATCTTGACTTTGTTTTCTAAAACGGTTTAGTCCATTACTTGTACCTACCCACAAAATACCATAACGGTCTTGCAATAATGCCCAAACTGAATTATCACTCAATCCAGAGCCGTCTCTTTCTGTATATTTATATACTTTTTCAGTTTTATCTTTTATAGCATACAATCCATTATTTGTTCCTATCCAAATATCATTGTAAGTATCTTGCATCATTGTCCAAATGCTATTATCAGCAAACTGAGGAGAGTTTCCCCCTTTTTTATTGGCTAATTTGGTCAGGTCAAATGGAATAGCTTCAGAAGTGGAGTTTCCTGTCAAGCCTAACGATTTTAAATTATATTTATATAACCCATCTTGTAGCGTTCCTATCCAAAGATTTCCGTTTTTGTCTTCTAATAAGCTTAATATATGTTTGTTTCGAAGTCCAATTTTATCACTTATTTTGATAAGCTGCCATTCTGTTGATTCAGGTTTTGGCATATAGACATACAAACCATTTTCAGTTCCTAACCATGTATTTCCCAAATAATCTTGTTCTAATGCCCAAATTTCAGTTTGGAGATGATGAGCCACGTATTGTAATGGAATTGGATAATTATAAAAAACTTCTTTTTCCTCATCATATTTATTAAGTCCATCATATGTTCCTATCCAAATAATTCCACTTCTGTCGTGATAAATACTTTGTACAATATCATCACTTAATGAATACTGTTCGGCATCATTCTGACGAATAGTTATGATTTGCTCTGTCTTTTTTATGATTCGATTAATTCCACCTCCATATGTTCCTATCCAAATATCTCCTTTTTGGTCTTGTGCTATTGTCTTTATAATATCATTACTAAGTGTGTTTGGAAAGGTTGTAGAGGAATATTTTTTTACTTCTGTTCGGTTTCTATTTAATCTGAATGCACCTTCTTGTGTTCCTACCCAAAGGTTTTGTTTTTTGTCTTCGAAAAAAGTATAAACAGGAGCTTGTGTAAGCTGTGTATCATCTATAAAAACAGGAGTAAAAGCTCTGCGCTGTCTGTCTAATTTATAAAGACCGTTTTCTGTTCCTACCCAAAATGTACTGTCAGCATCTTCATATAATGCCAAAACAGGTACATCTAAAAGACCATTATATTCTTGTGAATATTCAATACTGTTATTGAGTTTGTCATAAATCTTGATTCCGTTTTCTGTTCCTACCCAAAGTGTTTCTTGACTATCTTGAAAAATACTTCTAACTGTACGCATGTTTAAGTTAGAAATTTTGTTTTCTTTTAGTCTGTATTGTACAAAACGATCTTGTGTGAAGTTATATTTATTAATACCGTTGGTAGTTCCTACCCAAAGTGTTCCATTTTGGTCTTGATGTAGAGCCGTTACCATACCAGATGAAAGTGAGGAAGAATCTTCTACTATGTGTGTGTAGTTTTTGAACTCATAACCATCATAACGGCTAAGTCCATCGCCTGTTCCTATCCATAAAAAACCACGAGTATCTTGTAAGATAGCTGTAACATTATCTTGAGCCAAACCATCATCAGAATTAAATTTTTTGAAGCGCAGCCCCATTATAGCTTGTGCTTGTTGTATTTGCTCTGCTTGTATTTGTTTGGAAACTTCTTTTTGAGCAAATAGAGAATGATTGTTTCCCAAGAAAAATACTAATAAAAGAACGATATAACCAATAAGAGGTAATGTGAAAAATGGAAGTAAGAAAATACTTCTGAGTAGGTTATATAAACGATTATTTAAAGAAGATAGAGATTTCATAACTCAAATGATTAATTACCTTAGGCGTATAGAGAATAGGATTTTTATTTTAATTCTATACTTTTCAAACTTATAGCCATAAAGAAGTTATACAATCAAAAGTCTCGGTAAGCAATCTAAAATACTCGACGAAAAAATGAAGCTATAGCTATATCACAGATTAGCATCTTTATAAAGTAATATGAACCAAAAAGGCAAGTTATTTGCTCTACTTTATATGTATATACCATTTTACATAAAAATACGTTCTCTAAATAAATCTAGGTAAATTTAATAAGGCAACTTAATTATCAAAATTTTCGTAGTTTTGTATCATTGCTTGTCTATCTCAATTATTTTTATCTTTATCCTAGTAATCCTAAAGATATTTTATACTCCAAAATTCTACTTCTATGAAAAATATTTCAATCAAAAATATTCGCAGAGCATCAGCTATCATTGGTTGTCTTTTAGTAATCACAGCAAGTTCTTGTGCCTCTTACAAAACTTGTCCTACTTATGCAAAAACAACAAAAACAGTTCAAAACTCTGTAAACAGTTAGTCTATAATTTCTGCCAAAAAATACTTAATTCCTACTTACTTCATTAGAAATAGGTAGGTTTTTTTTGTTTAGGAATTTTAGTTTTTACCTGCCTATTTGTTTAAGAGTGTTAAACATTGTATTTTTGTTTATATACCAATTAAAAGGTCATTTTTTAAACTAACTTATTTTTTCTTGATGTCTATTCTCCAAACTGTCCGAACGACTACTCGCTCCAAGCACGATTTAATGGAAAAACTCATCGGTTCAGACCGTTTAGATAAATTTTCTATTGATGATTATAAGTTATTGTTGAGTACAAATTATATTTTTCATTCACATTTAGAAGACAAGGCAAGAGACCTTCTATCTGACTACCAACAAAAAAATCCTATCCAAGCAACAAAACTCAATTTCAAAGAACGTGTAAAGGCTATTTCTTTAGAACATGAGTTGAAAAATATTCTTGCTGCTGAAAATTTTGAAGCATTAAAACGTATTCCAAATACAGTTTCTTTCCTAGATTATTATTCTCTTTTAGGTCGTTTGTATGTAGCAGAAGGTTCTATGCTGGGAGGAAAAATGATGCACAAAATCCTTCTTCAAAATCCTCAAATAAATAAATCAACAACTTTTGATTTTTTCAAAAATTACGAAAGCAAAACGCCTAGACTTTGGAAATCTTTTAAAGAACTGGTGGAAGAGGAATGCCAAACAGAAACTGAGAAAAAACAGTTTTTGGAAGGAGCTGAAAAATCATACTTATATTTTGAAAAATCCTTTCACAAAGCCAAAAACATTTTGGGATAAAAGTGATTATCAAGTAATAATAAGTAATAAATCGACACCCAATAATATATAACTGCGTCCTCAATTTTTTGCATTATGTCTAAAACTACATCTAAAAAAGAACTAGAAAAAGCCCTTGAAAACTGTGCAAAAGAGCCTATCCATCGTTTAGGTTTTGTGCAACCCCACGGCTTTTTGATTGTATTTTCAGAAGAAATGAAAATTATTGGTGTAAGTCAGAACCTGACAGAACAAACCAAATATAGTTTTGATAAACTAATGAATCATGCGTTGAGTAACCTACTGGGAGAAAGACAGACCAGTTTTATTGAAAAAAAGATAGATGAGCTTCAAGCAGGAGAAGAATCAGCGTACTTTAAGGCAATCAATCCTTTGCGCTTTTTCTTAGAAATAGACGATGAAAAAAGACCTTTTGATGGAATCATACATAAAAGTAATCACGGTTTTATATTAGAGCTAGAGCCAGTAGATGTCGAACAGGTTGAGATGATAAGAGATAGTTTTTATCAAATCAATAAAAAATCTATTATTCGATTTCAGAACACAAACAAATTAAAAGATTTATACAGAATAATTGTAGAGGAAATTAGAAATATTACAGGTTTTGATAGAGTAATGCTCTATAAGTTCAATAAAGATTATGATGGACAAATTATAGCTGAATTGAAACGAGAAGATATGAATCCGTTTTATGATTTATGGTTTCCTGCTTCTGATATTCCCAAACAGGCTAGAGAATTGTATCTCAAAAACTGGCTTCGTATCATCGTCAGGACAGATTATGAGCCTTCCCCTATTTTATTAGATGAGACAATAAAAGATAGGCCCTTAGATTTGACACATTCTACACTTCGTAGCGTGTCGCCTGTGCATATAGAATATCTAAATAATATGGGTGTAGGTGCTTCTATGTCTACTTCAATTATTATTAATGGAAAACTGTGGGGACTTGTTTCTTGTCATCATAATTCTACTAAAATGATTGACTATTCTACTCGTATGACAGCCGAGTTTTTTGGGCAGTTAGTTTCTTTACAGATAGATAAGTTAGAGCAAGACAAAATTCAATATGACAAATTAGAGAAGCAAACCCTAACCGATGGAATAGTAGAATCATTAAACAGAGAAAGAGATGTCTATGAAGGCATCATCAAAAAAGGTAGTTCATTTTTGAAATTAATGAATGCTGACGGATTTGCTGTTGTGGTAGGTATGGGAAGCGAAAGAAAAACACTAAACGTAGGAACAACACCAACTCACGAGAAAATTTGGAAAATAAAAGATTGGCTAGAAGTAAATCATGCTAAAGAAGTTTTTAGTTCGCATTGCATTTCAGATGATATTCCAGACGTTGAAATAGACGTTACTATCTGCTCAGGTATTTTGAGTATTCTTATTTCTAAGGAAGATAATAGCCGAATAATTTGGTTTAGAAAAGAACTACAACAAAGCATCGGATGGGGAGGAAAACTTGAAAAAGTAGTATATAAGGAAGGAGATGAACTGATACTAAAGCCAAGAAATTCGTTTGCCAAATGGAATCAGAATGTAGAATGTCAGTCGCAGGAATGGACAGAGTCAGAAATAGATACAGCTAAAAGTATTCAAGTAAAGGTTTTCTATGTCGTAACACAAAACATGAACGAATATAGATGGCTATTGCGAAGAGAAGAGCTAGAGCAACAAGTACAAATCCGAACCGAAGAACTGACTACTACCAATGAAAAATTAAATAATGAAGTAAAAGTCAGAGAACAAATAGCGAGGCAACTTCAAGAAGGAATGCAACTTTTGGAGCTTACCAATAAAGAGTTAGAACACTTTGCCTATGTAGCTTCTCACGACTTACAAGAGCCTTTGAGAGCTATTTCTAGTTTTAGTCAGCTTTTAGCAAAACGTTATGAAGGAAAATTAGATGATAAAGCAAAAATGTATATCAAGTTCATTATTGAAGGCTCAAACCGAATGAAAAGCCTTATTATGGATTTGTTAGAATATTCAAGACTGCACAGAAACGAAACGCCACATACAAAAGTAAGCTTAAATGAAATATATAAAAATGCACTCAAAAACCTAACAATCCGAATAGAAGAAGCAAATGCTAAAATAGAATTACAAAATGACTTGTGTAATTTTCTTGTAAAGGGAAATCCAATAAAACTAACACAGCTTTTTCAAAACCTAATAGGAAATGCTATTAAGTATCGCTCTGAAAAAACACCAGAAATAACAATTTCTTGTATAGAAAACGAAACTCATTTTGAGTTTGCAATTTCAGATAATGGTATAGGAATTGACCCCAAGTTTGCAGATAGAATCTTTATTCTATTTCAACGTCTTCACACTAAAGAAGAATATGAAGGGACAGGAATTGGACTGGCTCTCTGTCAGAAAATAGTAGAGCAACACAACGGAAAAATTTGGTTAGATAAAGAAAAAAGTAATTTTGGAGAAGGAACAACGATACATTTTACACTAAAAAAAACTGCATAAATAAATATTTCGATAAAAAATATTCTATTAAAGTGTAGTAAAACAGAACAAAGTGATTCATTTCTTGTTTAACAAATCATAGACAATTTACTTACTTCAAGACCTAAAAATAAAACAAGCATAAAGCACAAATGAAACCTATTCAAATACTTCTAGTAGAGGATAATCTAGCTGATACTGTTCTGATTCAAGAAAGTTTGCTAGATAGTAAACTAAACTTAAATATTGATACTGTCATTGATGGAGAAAAAGCAACTGACTATCTCTATGAAAAACTAGAGAACAAAGAAGAGAAATTACCAGACTTGATTATCTTAGATTTGAATATGCCTCGTAAAGACGGTAGAGAAGTATTGAAAGAAATTAAAGCGCATGAGGAGCTTTGCCTTATTCCTGTTTTGGTTATGACTACCTCTGAAAACGATGAAGATGTGAAGTTTGCTTACAGACATCACGCAAATAGCTATATCAGCAAACCTGTCGATATAGAAGAGTTTACGAAAATTGTTGCCTCTATAAATGATTTTTGGCTTACAATAGTAAAGCTTCCTAGTAAATAAACACAATCTAACAAAGAAAGAAATTAAGAAAAACAACAACTGACTCTTATTTGAAGAAAATATACTTTCTTATGAATCCAACGCTTAACACAATACATATTTTATTGATAGAAGATAGTATAGCAGACCAGTTTTTGATGCAAGAAATATTAGAGAAAACGTCATTTCCTGTCAAAAATCTAATTATTGCATCTAGTCTTGCTAATGGATTGAAGGAGCTAAACACAAAAAATATAGACTTAATATTTTTAGATTTATCACTACCTGATAGTCATGGGTTAGAGACTTGTAAAACAATTATTGATAATTATTATGGGATGCCCGTTATTGTTCTTACAGGCTTGAATGATGTTCATGTTGGTTTGGAAGCTATTTCATTAGGAGCTGCTGATTATATTGTGAAAGGAACACTTGATGAATATGGCATGGAACGTGCAATTTTGTATGCTTTGCAACGTAACGAAACTCAAAAACAGATGAGTAAGACAATGGACATGCTTAGAGGTTACAATCAAAAGCTAGAACAATTTGCACACATTATTTCTCACGACCTTATGTCTCCCATCGTTTCAATAAAGGCTTCTATTCAGCTGTACGAATTAGAAAAAAAGCATAATGATTTGACACAAACTGCCGAAGAGGTAATGAAAGAGGTTAATGAAGGAGTAGATAAATTACATACAAAGCTTAAATCGCTTGTCAAAACACTTGTAGAGCAGCAAACATCAGGTTCTAAGTTTGATACTATTGAATTGTCTTCTTTTACTGAAAAGGTAATAAAGGACATGAAAGAAATTTATAATCAACCTGAAATTGATATTCAAGTTGATATGACAAACGAACAAACTATTTCTTTTGTTCCTGATTTGATGTACAGTATTATGCAAAATCTGCTTTCAAATGCTATAAAATACCGTTCTCCAAAACGTACTCCAAAAATAAAAATTTGGGCAGAGCCAAATGAAGAATACTATTGCTTAAATATAGAAGATAATGGAATAGGAATAGATATGGAAGCAAATGAAAGTCGTCTTTTTGGAATGTTTCAACGCCTTCATGAAGACAATACAGAGATAGAAGGACGAGGAATAGGGTTACATTTAGTAAGGAACATTGTATATAGCAATGGTGGAAAAATCGATGTAGAAAGTGAGATAGACAAGGGAACAAAGTTTATAATCTGTCTGCCAAGAGAACCAAAATTCTAACTGATACTATTTCAAAACTGATATTTTTATCCGTGTTCTGTGCTACACAGAACACGTTTTTTATTTTCAAATCTACCAAAAAAAAAATACCTCTACTCTTCTTCAAAAAAGCTTTTATAGACAGGGCTTCTATATGCAAACTGCGCCCACATACCAGGATAGATAATAGCATCTAATGCTTTTGAAGAGGTATAATAATCTATATCATCGATGATAATACAGTTATTCTCATCCACTTTTTTTATTCTGTGTCTGTGTGTCCATTTTTTGAGAGGAAAAGGCAAATCTTCTTCTGCAGTATCTATAAAATAAACTTCGCTTTCTGTTTCTGCTTGTTCAATGATATAAGAAGTCCATTTTGAACTATAAATTCCAAAATCTAACTCTAAATGCACTTCATCGCCTACCTTACAGCCATCAAAACGGTTGAGTTTTAATTTTGGAAACGGAGGACTTAATTTTAAAAATAATTTTTCTGTAAAACCATTCCATACTTCTTGAGCAGAACGGTTGATTGGAGTTTCGACGGTTAATTTCATAGCTTATAAAAGCAAAAACTAAAGGAAAATGTTTTGTTATCTTTGTTGTAGTTTTAAATTGCTATATATTATTACTGTTAAGGATTTACAGGATTGGTAGGATTTAAAATACAGATTAATACAAATGATTTTTGTATTCATTAATCACTTAGGAACAATTACGAATTAAAGATTACGAATTGCGAATTAAACTTCTGACTACTAGTTAATTATATAATTAAAAGTGTCAATTTATTTAATTTCTATTTCTTATCACTAATAATTAATCACTAAAATAAATGCTTTTCTCCGATATTTTAGGCTTAGAGGAACTAAAGAAAACACTTACTTCGGCTGTTCACAATAACCATGTGGCACACGCACAACTTTTTTTAGGTTATCAAGGAAGCGCAGGACTTTCTCTGGCGTGGGCGTATGCAACTTTTCTGAACTGTGAAAACAAACAAGAAAATGATGCGTGTGGAAAGTGTAGTTCTTGTATTCGTTACAAAAAACTAATTCATCCAGATTTGCATTTTGTTTTTCCGACAGCTAAGGCAAAAGGTTACAAAGAGCGAGAAGAATTTATGAAAGGTTGGAGGGAGTTTTTACCAAAACATAAATACCCAGTTTTGCAAGATTGGTCAGATTATTTGGAGACAGAAGGAAAGCAGTTTAGCATTTCGGTAGCAGAAAGCCGTTATATTTCCAAAATTTTATCACTAAAAGCCTATGAAGGAGGTTACAAAATTCTGATTTTGTGGCTGCCCGAATATATGAATGCAAGTGCAGCCAATGCACTTTTGAAAGGATTGGAAGAACCACCAAAAAAGACAATTTTCCTTTTGGTAACCGAAAAAACAGATAAGATGTTAGCCACTATTCTTTCTCGTTGTCAGCTTATTCAGATTCCTCGTTATTCGGATAAGGAAGTAAAAGAATATTTGATAAGCCAGAATATAAAAGAAGAAGAAGCTGGAGAAATTGCGCCTTTAGTAGATGGAAATTTGAATGAAGCCATGAAATTGAGCCAACATACTCAAAATAAAAATCAAGAATGGTTTAGAGATTGGATGCGACTTTGTTTTAAGCACGATTATGCAGGTTTTGTTGGTCAAGCTGATTTATTCCACAGCTTGGGAAAAGAAGGTCAAAAAACGCTTTTACAATATGCTTTGACTATTTTGAGAGAATCTTTAATTTCTAATTTTGGAACAGAACAGCTTATTCGTACCGAATCCGAAACGCTAAAGTTTGTACAGAATTTTGCTAAAGTAATAGATGAGAGAAATGTTTTTTCGTTAGTAGAAAAGATTGATGAAGCCTATTTTCATTTAGAAAGAAATGCCAACTCTAAAATCGTTTTTATGGATTTATCGGTTCAGATTGCTAGGTTATTGAGATAAAAAAAACTTTTAATTTTTCATATAGGTCAGCCTCGTAGAGCAGACCGTTTATAGCTTATTCAAATAATAATTCAGTCTTTTTCGTTCTCTATCTATGAAATATCTACAAAATCCTTATTTGCCTACAGCTATTTTGTTGTTGCTACTCGCTTTTTTTGGGTACAAGACTTTTTTTAATGAACGTTATACTCAAACTGAAAAAGAAATTTTTGGCTATAATTATCATCAAAATATAGGTTTGAAGGAAGAATATGAATATTTAGCATCTAATGCTTTAGGAAGTGCAAAAAAAAGCATTGAAGAACACAGAGTTGAGAAAAGTGATTACATAAAAAAGATAGATACTCGTTTCAAAAAACAAAGAGATGAGCTACAAAAAATTTATCAAGAAACACATAACAACTACTTTGAAGAACCAAGATTTAAACTGGTTGAAGAAAAAGTAAAATCAAATCCCAAATATACAGAAGAGCGTACCGTTGTCGAATTTCCTAATCTGAAAGTCGTTACAGCTTTCAATGAATATGTCCAAAAAGTATCAGCTTTAGATTCCTCGCTTTCGAAGCGTTATCAAGATTTTGTATTTGAAGAAGGAATGACCAACGAAGAATTAGATGATTTTTATTTTGATACAGACGACTATTTGAGAGCCTTTCATTATTCTCGTTTTGAGGCGCAACTTGCCACTATGTATTATGAAGATGCAAAACTACTTTCAAGAAAATATTTTCTTTTTCCTCTTGCTTTGAAATCAGAAGATATAAAAGTTGTGCCTTATGTGCATTACAAAAAGGGAAAAGACAAACCGTATTATGTTACTACAATGAGTGTTGTTCCTTTTGATAAAGAGAATACTCGTCTCGTTTACCCAGAAAATGTAGAAACTAAGTTTGATGAGAATGGATTTATTATCGTTCCAAAAGAATTTAGAAAAGGAGTGCAAAAATTTCAAGTACAAATTCCAACGCTTCTTCAAAGTGATACTTCTTTTGTTATCGTACAAGACTTTGACTATCTAAATACCTATTATAAAGATGAAGAATAAAACTATACTTTCTGTTTCGCTTTGGGTGTTGATTGCTTTTTTAGGGATTTATTATTTTGTTTCTCAAAATTCTAAGAAAGAAAATGAAATTCTTACAGTAGAAAAAAGTAGTCAAGTCTTGAAAAAATCAATACAACAGGCTCACAAAGACAGATACTTGACACTTTCGTATCATGTAGGTCACAGCATTTCTAACAGTAAAAGAGAACAATATATGTTTCAAAACATAGAAAATGCTCACAAACTGGCAGAAATTAGATACGAAAAAGGTGCTATTTCGCTAGATGAAATGGGAAAATATCCTCTAACTAAAAATGAGTTTTCTAATAAAATTATTTCTCAAAATAATTCTAATTATTGCTTATCTAAGGAGAATAAATTTGTAGAGAAAATACACAAACTTTATTTATACAAAGACTTAATGAATTTTGTAGATGATGAAACCTACCCAAACATATCTTATTGGGGAGTCGGATATAGAAGGTTCGATATTGAAATTATAGAAAACGATAAAATAGCTATCAGACTGACAGATATTTTCCATCCAGAACCTATTGAATACTATTTAAAATGAAAGCTAAAACTATATTTTCTGTTTCGCTTTGGGGATTGATAGGAGTTTTTTGTTGTTCGTACTTTTTCTTGAAAGAGAAGGAAGAGGAGAGAAAAGGAAAAGATGAAGTTGCACTAGATAAAAGTGAACGTTTTTTGGTAGAGAAAATCAAATTCAAAAAACATGTTATTTTAAAAACAGAATATTTTGAAATAGAAAAGTATGGTTCTCATCCAAGAGATGTAGCTATTTATGATTCTCTCAAACGAAATACAGATTTTTCGGAATCTCTTTATACAACTACTAATTATAATTGGGACACTTTAAAAAACTATTTAATAAGTGATTTTTATAAATATGCACACATAGATAATCAAAAAGACAAGCTACTTTTGAATTATCAAAACGAAAATTCCAAACAACTTACAAAGCTGCATAAATTATTATTGTACAGAGTTCATAGCAGGTATAACTTGACAAGACTTCATTATGTTGGCTGCCGTCTTGAAATGCGTTTTGATCCTCTTTATTTAGAAATTTTACCGTTCAATTCTGCGATTGTACTAAATTACAAATTTTATGATTTTGACGCAAAACCATTTTCTTCTCAACTCTATCAAAACAAACAACCCATAGAAAATCTATATTTTGATGTAAAAAAAGATACGACACTTCATTTTCAAATCCAAACAGATTATTACACAAATGACACGTTCGGAAATTCTAAAAACTACAAACTCAATATAAAAGCTGGGCAACGAAATGATTTTGAAATTGAGGAACTACTTTGATTGAGTATATCACTAGTAAATCATTATCAATCGATACAAAGTTAGCTTTGGTCTAAAATAGAGTAGTATAATAAGTAATTTTATTCTATTTTTGATTTTAAGGCAAAACTATTGTAGCTAGTTAAACCCTAAGAGTCTCCAAAAAAACTTAGGGTTTCGGCATAAATACACGAGCTAAAAATTCATATTTCTATTCTATGTTCAAATTTCTCAATCATGTTTCTATAAAGACAAAGGTAGTCGGTTCGATTATGATAGCGACTATTATTGCCTTAATAACAGCTTTTACGGCTTTTATTATTTATGATTTGATTGATTACAGAACCGAATTAGAAACAGGTTTGCGTGATAGAGCGCAAATTATTTCTAGAGATGCTTATATTTCAGTTAGTTTTGCAGACCCTTCTGCTACTGAAAATCAGCTAAAAGATTTGTTTGCATCTGACCCTAATATTTTGGCTGCACAGGTTTATGATACGCTCGGCAGACCTTTTGCAAAATATGAACGTTTGGGAATGTCGACAAATCCTAAATACGAAGAACCTCCTCACTTAGAATTTGATTTATTGAAAAATCAAATGTCAGTTCATCATCGAAGAGAAGTAGAATTAGCCAGTTTTGATAGTAATAATACAACAGGACTTTCGATAGATAATCGCCCTCCTATTTATCCTACGGTTTATCTTTTGTCCAACCTTGACCGTTTTTATGACCGTCTTCAACGCTATGCACTCATTACAGGTCTTATTTTACTGACTGTTTCTCTACTGACTTATTTTATTGCTGTTCGTTTACAAAAATTAGTTTCGAAGCCTATTTTGGAACTGACAGCCCAAACAAAGCAAATTGCACAAGAAAAAGTCTATTCTACACGAATTAGTAGAGGAGATAGAAGGGACGAAATCGGAACGCTGACAGAGAGTTTTGATGATATGCTTGCACAAATTGAACAGCAAAATTTAGCTTTAGTTTTGGCAAAAGAACAAGCCGAACAGTCTGCAAAGGCAAAAGAACAGTTTTTGGCAAATATGAGCCACGAAATTAGAACGCCTATGAATGGTGTTTATGGAATGTCAGAACTTCTATTAGACACTTCGCTCAATAATGTGCAATTGAAGTACGTAAATGCCATCAAATCTTCTGCTGACCACCTTTTAGTTATCATTAATGATATTTTGGATTTATCAAAAATTGAATCTGGAAAAATTTCTTTTGAAGAAAGTCCTATTGATTTTTATCCAATGGTAGAGGGTATGATAAGTAGCATAAAAGTAAAAGCTGATACAAAAAAAGTTACTCTAAAGAGCAATATCAGCCGAGATATTCCTGCCCGTTTTGTGGGAGATGAAGTACGTCTGAGACAAGTTTTGCTTAATCTTTTGGGAAATGCTGTAAAATTTACTCATAAAGGCGAAATCGTAATTGGAGCTAACTTAGTAGATGAAGACAAAAATTTTGTAACGCTTCATTTTTATGTAAGTGATACAGGAATAGGAATTTCAGAGGAAAAAATAGATGATATTTTTACGATGTTTACACAAGCAAGTAGTGATACCACACGAAAATATGGTGGTACAGGCTTAGGTCTTGCCATTTGTAAACAGCTAGTAGAGCTTCAAGGAGGAGAGATTTATGCAAAAAGTAAGGTAGGGCAAGGTTCTACATTTGCTTTTCAGCTTCGATACAAAAAATATATAGAAGTAAGTCAGCCAGTTGTGGCAAGAGATAGAACTAATCAAATTCCTGATTTTCTTCGTAATGCAATCAATACTGAAAACATTACCCAAAAAGATACTATAGACAGTACAAGTATTGCAGTTCCAGAACCCACTACAAACAAAATATTATTGGCAGAAGACAATGAGATAAACCAACTCTTAGTAGTTACGATGCTCAAAAACTGGGGGTATGATATTCATGTGGCTTTTAATGGAAAAGAAGCTGTCGAAAAGCTACAAAAAGAAGAGTTTAATCTAGTTTTAATGGATGTTCATATGCCTGAAATGGATGGTTATCAAGCCACAAAAATAATAAGAGAGACCATTTCGAAAGACCTAACAATCATTGCCATGACAGCCTCTGCACTAAAAGGAGAAGCCGAAAAATGTATTGCAGCAGGAATGAATGATTATATCGCCAAGCCGTTTAATAAAGAAGCCTTCAAACAAAAACTGGCAGGTTATCTCAGAAAATAAGCAAAAGAATAAGATAAAAAAAACTTAAATAGCTTTATTGACACTTATTATTTAGTGCAAATAAGTATAATTTTTGTATAATTATAAAAAATCCTCAACGACGGCAAAGCCTCGTTGACGGTTAAAAAAAAGTTAAAACTTAACAAGTACAACCGTCGTTGAGGCTCAAATGAAGCCGTCAAACGAGGTTTGATACAACAAAAATCCAATTATGAAAAAAAATCTTATTCTATTTCTATTATTCTTTCTTTGTGTTTCAAATTTCACAAAAGCCAATCAAATAATGATTGCAATGGACGAAACACAAAAAAATCATTTAAAAGCTTACGGAATTGCATTTGCTGTTTTGGAGCAAGACATGACTGTCGAATGGCTTCTAAACTATCGTGGTGGTAGTTTTATGTTTGATTACTCACGAGTTTTTGAAGAAGAAATGCGCCTTCGTGGAGTGAGTTTTGAAATTATTTCGGAAGCACAAGCCACACAAGTCCGTAGTCAGATTGCAAAAGCTGATGTCAATCAAGACATTGTAAAACTGGAAGTTGCACCCAAAATTGCCGTTTATTCTCCAAAATCAAAGCAGCCTTGGGACGATGCCGTAACGCTTGTTCTGACGTATGCCGAAATACCGTATGATGTTGTTTTTGATGAGGATGTAATGGAAGATAAATTGCCAGAGTATGATTGGTTACACTTGCACCACGAAGATTTTACAGGACAATATGGAAAATTTTATGCTAGTTATTCAGGGCAAAAATGGTATCAAGACCAACAAAGAGAATATGAAGCTGTTGCTAAAAAATATGGTTTTGCAAAAGTTTCACAACTAAAACTTGCTGTTGTAAAGAAAATGCAAGCCTACTGCTTGGGTGGTGGGTTTATGTTTGCAATGTGTTCGGCAACCGATACGTATGATATTGCACTTGCAGCTGAAGGAATTGATATTTGTGATAGAGTTTATGATGGAGACCCTGCTGACCCAGCAGCGAATAAGAAACTAAAATTTGAAAATACTTTTGCTTTCGAAGATTTCAAATTAGTTTTGAATCCTTTTGAATATGAATATTCTAACATTGATAACAGCTATCGTCAGCGTACAGGAATTACCGAAAAGAATGATTATTTTGAGCTTTTCCAATTTTCTGCCAAATGGGACCCTATTCCTACTATGCTTACTCAAAACCACGTTACGAAAGTAAAAGGATTTATGGGACAAACGACTGCTTTTAGAAAGGATTTAGTAAAGTCTGATGTAGTTGTTTTAGGAGAGTTTAAGACGGTAAATGAGGTTCGTTATATTCACGGAACGATGGGAAAAGGAACTTGGACATTTTATGGAGGACACGACCCAGAAGATTATCAACATTACGTAGGGGAAGCTCCAACAGACCTAAATCTACATCCACAATCTCCCGGTTATCGCTTGATTTTGAATAACATTCTGTTTCCTGCTGCCAAGAAAAAGAAAAGAAAAACATAAACTAATTTAGAATGTAGATTTTAGAAGTAATTTCTATAAATCTAAATTTGTAAATTTTATCTAATGGCTTTAAATTCTGACTTCTAATTTCTAAAATCTAAATTTGTTTCTCTATGCTTTTCGAAAAACAACTCACTGAACTTGAATCTTATATTCCACAATTAGAGAAACAAAACTCTAAAATTACACATTCAAATGTCGGTTGGCAGATTGACCATTCGTTACGTGTCATGCGTGGAATTTGTTGGCAATTGGAAGAATCAAATCCTAACAATTTCAATAGTAAGTTTAATTTACAAAAAACTTTTATTCTTCTTAGTGGATATATTCCTAGAGGGAAAGCTAAAGCCCCTAAGAGTGTTCAGAATGAGAAAGAGATTACTACAGAATCTATCAAAGAGTTTACAGAAAAAACGAAGGAACAAATTTCTAAAGTAGAAAAATTAGATAAAAACAGTCATTTTCCACATCCTTACTTTGGAAATTTGAATAAAAAAGAAGCAATTCGCTTTATTGAAATTCATACTGAACATCATTTGAAGATTATTCGTGATATGCTTCGTTAGTTTTAAAACCCTAAGTATCTAAGGACCTTAGGGTTTTTTGGTGGAAAAAATTGAAAAAGTCCTTATTTTTTTGCAATTTTACTTATTAAAGTTGTTTAAAAATATAAATTTTCTTTAGAGTTAGGGTTTGCAAATCCAATTCTAAGAAAAATAACTCTGCCTTTGTTGGTGTTTTAGCGCAGCGACACCAACAAATACACGTACAGAATCTATTCTTAAACAACTTCATTAATTTAAAAAATAAAGTCCTCAACGATGGTTTTATGCCTTTTTGAGAGTTGAAGAGAATAAAATTATGCTAAAAAAATCCTTATTTATAAAAGCAATAAAAATCACTTGGGCAGTCTTTGGATTAGGACTATTTTTTATTGCCATGTGGGTAATGGCAATTCAAGAAGATTTTGGAGGATATTTTGGTGGAATGCCAGACCTAAGAGAACTAGAAAACCCTAATAGTAATGTTGCTTCTGAAATTTATTCAGCAGATGGAACATTGATGGGGAAATATTATAGAGAAAACAGAACACCTGTTCCTCTTGATCAAATATCTGAAAATGTAACCAATGCGTTGGTAGCAACAGAAGATATTCGCTTTAGAGAACATTCAGGAATAGACTTTATTAGCACGATGCGTGTAATAAAAGGAGTTCTGACTTTTAACCTTGATGGTGGTGGAAGTACAATATCTCAACAACTTGCACGAAACTTATTCAACACTAGGTCAGAAAAAAATGAAGTTAATAGATATGAAGGCAAATGGATTACAAGAGATAATCCTAAAGTGTTGAGAATGTCTATTATTAAACTAAAAGAATGGATGCTTTCTATTAAGTTAGAGCGTTCTTACACAAAAGATGAAATAATGTATTGGTATCTCAATACGGTTGATTTTGGTAGAAATGCTTTCGGAATAAAAGTGGCAGCAAAAACATATTTCGATAAAGAACCTATTGATTTGACAATTCCTGAAGCAGCTACACTTATCGGAATGCTTAAAGCACCTACTTCTTATAATGCCATTAGCAATCCAGAAAGATCCAAATTTCGTAGAAATGTAGTGTTTAAGCAAATGGAAAAATATAACTACATTACCCCAGAAGAAAGAATTAGTTTAAAAGAAGAGCCTCTAGTAACAAATGAAAATTATAGTGCAGTAGATGCGCATCACAACGGAGCAGCACCTTATTTCAGAACTATTGTAAGAAATGAGGTAATGAAGTGGTGTAAAGAAAATGGATATGATTTGTTTGCTGATGGTCTTCGAATCTATACTACTATTGACTCAAGAATGCAACAACATGCAGAAGGAGCAGTAAAAGAGCATATGAAAGAATTGCAAGGTAACTTTTTTAAACAATGGAAAGGTAAGAATCCTTGGAGAGATGAGTATGGAAAAGAAATTGAAAATTTCTTAGAAAGAGCAACAAAAAGAACTGAACGCTATCGTCTAACAAGAATAAAACACGATGGAGATTCTGCCCTAATAGCACAAGATATGGCAGAACAAATGAATGAGCCTATCAAGATGAAAGTTTTTGACTGGAATAGTGAAGGCTTTGAAAAGGATTCTGTCATGACACCATTAGATTCTATTAGATATTACAAACACTTCATGCATGTCGGAATGATGGCAATGGACCCACATACAGGACAAATAAAAGCGTGGGTAGGTGGAATCAATCACAAACATTTTCAATATGACCATGTAAAGTCAGGAAGAAGGCAGCCAGGTTCTACTTTTAAGCCTATCGTTTATGCGACAGCTATTTCTGAGAAAAAATTTCATCCTTGTTTTCAAGTAACAGATGTTCCAAAAACATTTAATTTAGAATCTGGAGGAACATGGACAGCAAAAAACAGTGGAGGTTACACAGGACAAACCATGACGCTTCGACAAGGACTTGCACGTTCTGTAAATACGATTGCAGCCTATTTGATTGGAGAGTTAGATTCTAAAAATGGCGCACAAAAAGTAATTGAATATGCTCGTAGAATGGGAATAAAAGCACCATTAGACCCTGTTCCTGCACTGGCTTTAGGAGTAAGTGATGTTTCTGTGTATGAAATGGTAGGAGCATATGGAACTTTCAATAATGATGGGAATTGGACAGAACCTATTTTCATTACTCGTATAGAGGACAAAAATGGTCGTGTAATTCGTGATTTTTCTCCCAAAACTCGTCCTGCACTCTCAAAAGAAGATGCAAATACAATGCTCTACATGCTTATGGGAGCTGGGGAAGAGCGAGGAGGAACAGCCTTAGGACTTTGGAAATATAAATTCAGAAAAGCAGGGGTGCAGATAGCAGGAAAAACAGGAACAACTCAAAACTACTCTGATGGTTGGTTTATGGGAATGACCAAGAATCTAGTCGTCGGAACGTGGGTTGGTGGAGATGACAGAAGTATTCACTTCAATAATTTTGCTTACGGACAAGGTTCAAGAATGGCAATGCCAGCCTTTGGAATGTTTATGGACTCCTTATACATGGATTCTACAATTACAGATTATGTACTACCTAGAGAAGCTTTAGTGAAAAAATCAGAACTTTCTATTGAGACAGATTGCAGTAAGTATAATCGTTCTGGAGCTGACTCATCATTTCGTGATTTGATGCCAGTTAGAGGTTCTTTAGAAGATGATATTATGTAAAGAGTAAAAAAATGAATTAATTATTTTTATCATCTATCAAAAGTATTAATAATTCAAAGTATACCACTAGACATTTTCAATGCAGGTTAGTTTCGTATAGCGAATCGTTCGTAGTTATTTTTACCTTCAATAGATGCTCTGTTTGGAGGCTGAACTATTCATTTGAAAAACATCTAGTAGTATAAATATTCAATTCTAATTACTTATAAAACAAGTAGATTATAGTAAGAAACTAGTTTTTTTTGTAAAACAAATTCAAAATAATTTTATGAAATTTCATTAAAATATTTTAAATTTACAAACTAGCTGCTTATTATCAATACTAGATTTACACAAATCTTACAATTTTACTTTTATTTATTTTATAGCTAATTATGAAATACAGATATTCATCCTTCTTTTCAAGAGGCTCAATTATTTCTTATCAAAAACTTGTTTTATTACTTGTTTTAGGAGTAGGAATTATGAGTTCTCAAATGCAATCAGCGATTGCACAAAACACCTCTCCTTCTTTACGTCTCAAATCTTCTACTGAAAAGTATGCTTCAAATACTCAGCAGTTTAAGGAAGATAAGAGCAGTTTTGAAGATGTGCTCTTCGGAAGTTATTATTTTATGGTAGTACAATTTTCTACTCTTCCATCACATAAAGAGCGTCAAGAATTAAAACGTAAAGGTATTGAACTGATTCAGTATTTACCAGACTTATCTTATACAGCAAAAATTAATTCTAATCTTTCTAATAATAAATTAGAATCTCTTATTTCTGATTTTAAAATTCACGCTTTTGTAAAACTCTCTGTCGAGCAAAAGACACAAGCAAGATTAGTACAAGGAGATATTCCAGAATGGGCTGTTTCTGCTCCTAATCAGGTAGAACTGAATATTATTCCTTTTGATGCTCTTAATCCTATGCTTACTTCTATGGCAATGATAAACATGGGAGGAAAATTAATCAATGAAAGCGAAGTTTCAGGAATTTTGACAGTAAGCGTTCCTCAAACGGCGATTATGCAAGTAGCTAATTTACCTTGGGTACTTTGGATAGAATCTCTCCCAGAGCCACCAAAGGAAGAAAATTATTATGGAAAGTCAGCTCACCGTTCGGCTATCTTAAACTATGGTGCTAGAGGTTTGGATGGAACAGGAGTAAACATGGGAATTTGGGACGGAGGAAACGTTGCAGACCATTTAGATTTTAGTGGAAGAGTTACACTTGTGGAAAACACATCAGATAGCGACCACGGAACACACGTAGCAGGAACAATGGCAGGGGCAGGTTTATTAAATCCTAGAAATACAGGAATGGCTCCTAATGCTCAAATTTATTCTCATAATTTTAATGGAGATATTGCTACTGAAATGCAAAATGCTATTACTAATTTTGGCATTGTAATTACTCAAAACTCTTATGGAACAGGACCTAGTTGTGCTACTGGTGACCCTTATGGTAGTAATAACGTAGGACAGGATTTATTAGTAAATAATAACCCTCAACTTGTCCATGTATTTTCGTCAGGTAACTCTCAAGGTTCATGTGCTGGTGGCTTTGGTTCTACTACAGGAAAAGCTGCCAAGAATACAATTACAGTAGGAGCTTTAAGAAATGATGATGTTATTACTACTTTTAGTAGCTTTGGCCCTCTTGAAGATGGACGTATCAAACCAGAAGTAAGTGCATTTGGTCAAGGTGTCGTTTCTACAGAACCTAATAATACATATGCTGCAAATAGTGGTACTTCAATGGCTGCACCAGGTGTTTCAGGTACGATAGCTCAACTTTACCAACGTTACCGTCAGTTGAATGCAAATGCAGACCCTATTTCTTCACTTATGAAAGCTGTGCTATCAAACAATGCTGATGATTTAGGAAATGCAGGACCTGATTATAAATACGGTTTTGGCAGAATTAATGGTTTAAAAGCTGTCAAAGCATTAGAAGGAAATAATTACGAAGTAAATACAGCAACAACAGGAGACCAAAATGATGTTACTATTGCTGTTCCTGCTGGTACGCATGAGTTGAAGGTAATGCTATGTTGGTCTGACCCAGCAGCAGCAGCAAATGCAAATCCTGCCTTGATAAATAATTTGGATTTAGAAGTATTAGATCCAACTACAAATACGTGGCTTCCTTGGACATTAGATGGAGACAACCCAAATGATGTAGCTGTTAGGGCTGTAAACAATGTAGATATTATCGAACAAGTAACTATTCCTACTCCAGCAACAGGAACATATACATTAAGAGTAAAAGGAACAGCTGTTCCATCTGGAGCAAATCAACAATATTCATTGACTTGGACAGTTACAGAGCCTTATATTGAGGTTACTTATCCATCAGCTGGAATGTCTTTAACTCCTTCTGCTACTGAACTTATTCAATGGGATATGGAAGGTGTTTCAGGGACTACATCTGTTGAATACTCTTTAGATAATGGAACTACTTGGACGGTTATTAATGGTGCTGTGGCAGCAAACACTCGTCGTTTAAGTTGGACAGTTCCAAACGTAATGACTAATGAAGCAAGGATTCGTGTTAGCTCTACAACTCCTTCTCTAAGTAACATAAGTGAAGCATTTTCAATTATTGGTGTTCCTACTGGTATTACAGGACAGCCTTGTAGTGGTTCAGCTATCTTACAATGGAGTGCAGTAACTGATGCTGATGAGTATATTATATATCAATTGAATACAACTACTGGCGTATATACTCAAATAGGAACAAGCCCAACTACTACCTTTACTGCAACAGGACTTTCAGGTCTTTCTTGGTTTAGCATTCGTGCAAGAAATACAACTTCGGGCGCAACAAGCCAACGTTCAGTAGCTTTTTCTATTACTCCTGCTGCTGGTTCGGGGGCAGATTTAGAACTATCAACAATCGTTTCTCCAGTACAAGGTTGTGATTTGAGAACAGCGACAGAAGCAATTACCATTCGTATCAAGAACTTAGATTGCTCTGCTATAACAAGTGGAACAACAATTCCAGTCTCTTATACCGTAAATGGAGGAACAGCAGTAACTGAAAACTTAGTTTTAGCTAGTGATTTGAACGGTGCAGCCAGTATAGATTATACATTTACTACTACGGTAGATATGTCTGCATCAGGTAGTTATGTTCTTACAGCATCTGTTGATTTAGCTGCAGATACCAATGGAGCAAATAATACTGTATCAAACTATAATGTTCAGAATAACCCTTCTATTAGTTCTCTACCTTATACAGAAGATTTTGAGAATCCAAACCCTGCAGAATGTTGGGATATAGTAGATGATGGAGTAGGAACTGGAACGTGGCAGTACGGAACTAACCTAGGAAGTTCTTTCTTTGGTATTCCAGATATTCCTGCTGGTAATCAATACGCAGCAACAAATGATGATGCTTGTCCTAACCCAGGTTGTGGTGATCCTTACCAATCTTGGTTGATAAGTCCAAAATTTGATTTTTCATCATATTCTCAAATTGAACTAGATTTTAGAGCTGTACTTGAAAATGACAGAGGACAGGTTCGTGTGAGTACAGATAGAATTAGCTGGACAACTATTCATACAATGGCAGATATAGCAGATGTTTGGCAAGATGTTACGTTAGATTTGAGTGCATATGCTAATGAGCCTCAAGTATGGATTGCTTTTTATTATGATGATTTGGGTGCTTGGGGATATGGCTTTGCAGTAGATGATGTAGTTGTAAGAGAAAAAGCTATTGAACTAGTTAGCTTTTTACCTGCAAACAATGCGACTAATGTAGCTACAAATACATCACTTGCTCTTACTTTCAATCGTGTTCCTACTATTGGTACTGGTTCTATTACACTTACAGGAGGAGCTACTCCGATTGTAGTGCCTGTTTCTGCTGCCAATACAACTATTACAGGAAATACAGCAACAGTAACCTTGCCTTCTTCACTAGAAGATGCTACAACTTATTCAGTAGATGTACCTAGTAGTACGTTTTCAGCCAATGGTGTAGATTTTGGAGGAATTTTACCTGCAAACTGGCAGTTCACAACTATATCAGCAGATACAGATTCACGAATTGTTGCACCTACTACTATGCCTATTTCTACTTCGATATCTTCATTAGCTACCACATCAGCTAGTGCAGTAGAAGTATTCTTTTTCAAAGTAGAAGATTTAGCAACAACAGATGCTTTGCCTACCGATGTAACTCGTGTAGATATTAGACAAGGAGCTGCAAATACAGTAACGGACTGGACAACACAATTACAAGGAGCAGAACTTTGGGCTGGTGGAAGTCAGATTACTGCAACAGCAACTATTACTGCAGACAGGATTCGCTTTACTATTCCTGCTGGAAATGCAAGTACAGCAAGTGGAGCAAATACAGATTATACCGTGAAAGTATTTTTGAATACAACAGGAATTTTAGACCAAGAAGTATTACAATTCCAAATTCCTAGTACGGGACACGAAGCACAAACTTCAGGTAACTCTTCTACTTTTGCAGCTACTTTTCCTGCTAATGTTGTATCAAATATATTTACTTTAGATGTTGTTGCGACACGTTTAGGTTTCTCAAGTGTACCAAACACAGCGATTGTTAGTTCAAACTTTGCAGTAGAAGTACAAGCTCTTGATGCAAATGGAAATATAGACCGAGCAGCAAGAACAATTTCATTATTGAGAGATGGAGGAACTGGAACTGGAACTCTTAGTGCTACTTCTGGATTAGGAAGCCGTGCTATGACAAATGGTGTATTTACTTGGACTGATTTGCAGTTTGATGCAACTGGAGAATATAGTGTAAGAGTAAATGATGATGGAAGTGCCTTTACTGATTTAAGTAGTCTTATAAATGTAGTAAATCCAGTAAACCCTATACCATCAGTAGGTTCACCAACACAGTTTGAAGCTATTGGAATAGATACTGCTCGTGTTAATCTTACTTGGGGAGCTGCTGCAAATGCGACAGGCTATAATTTATATAGACTAAATCGTTTGGTTGCTACCTTACCTGCTACTGCGCTTTCTTACAATGATAGCTTATTGACTGAAGATACTTTTTATGGATATAGACTTGAAGCATTCAATTCAGTATCGAAAAAAGAAGTAGCTACAAACGCTGTTACTTATCCTAAAGTACCAACTTTAGTGAGTAAAACAGATGCTTGTATAGGTGGAAAAGGACAAATTGTAGTAAGTAGTACGCATACAACAAGAAGTATTCTTTGGTATGATTCTGAAACAGCTACTGAGCCAATTCAAGATGATTCTTATACCTTCGAAACTGAAAACCTTACTGCTGCAAAGACATATTATGTTTCAGCAATGGGAATTCGTTATGAAAGCAAAACTAGATTAGCTGTTACTATTGATGTGAAAGAACTTCCAGTAGCAACTATTTTGGGAGATTTAGTACGCTCAACGTGTGAAAATTCATTGACACTAGAAGCTAACACAGAAAATGCTTCTTCTGATGCAATTTATACGTGGTATCTAAATGGTACAGCAATACAAAATAGCAATGCACCAACTTATCAAGCTATTAGAAGTGGAAGGTATTCATTAATAATAACACAAAATGAATGTGTTTCAGTTGTATCTTCAACAGTTCAAGTAGAAGTAGGGCAAATTGCTCCTGCTCAAATAGAGCAAGGTAGTCAAGTTTCGTTTTGTGAAACAGGTCAATTATCTGCTTTAGAAGTAGAGGGTGCAACTTACAAATGGTTACTTGATGGCAACGAAGTAGGAACAAGTTCTTCTCTTACAGTTTCTACATCAGGAAACTATACTTTGCAAGTAAGTAGAGAAACTTGTACTCAAGAAGCTCAAATTAATGTAAGTGTAGTTTCGTTTCCAACAGACATTAGTATCTCTGCTGATAAAACACAATTCTGTCAAGGAGAACAAGGTGCTATAATTTCTGTTTCAGAAGTAGAAAACGCAACTTATACTTTATTCAGAAATGGAAATAGATTAGGCGTAGCTTCTCAAAACAGAAATTTTACAGCAACTAATTCAGGAGAGTATCACGTTGAAATTTCTTTAGGAACTTGTTCATTTACTACTGATTCTGTTAGTATCGAAAGAATAAATGTTCCAGCAGCACGTATTAATTTGACAGAAGAAAGCGTTGCAACAGTAACATCTACTGGAATAATTACAGAAGTAGAGTGGAGCAAAGATGGAGAAGTGATTAGCACTTCTAGCTCTCTTTCACTTACTCTTAATGAAACAGGTAGTTATAGAGCCAAAGTTACCTATGAGACAGGTTGTCAGACTACTACTTCAAATAGTGTCTTTTATCGCAAACCAGAACCTATTACAGGAGTTGATGATGAAGAAGGAAATTGTTGTACAGTAGTTTATCCAAACCCTACAAGTTCTGAGGTTCGTTTAAAACTTGCTGCCAATCTAAAAGATGAGTTCACTCTTACATTAACTGATGGTATTGGTAGAACTCTTATTACTAAATCTATTTCAAAAGAAGAAGCTCAACAAGAAGTCCGTTTAGATTTGAGTAAATATTCTTCTGGAATATATTTTATTAATGTTGTTACGCCAAGCGAAACACTTACTTTCAAAGTAACTAAAGAGGACTAATCTTTTTAGTAAAAAAGTAATATAAAAAAGGGCAAATTCTTAATTTAAGAATTTGCCCTTTTTCTATAAAAAATAATCTATTCAAACTTATCATTAATCTTTTTTAAAAAGCTATTATTTTACTTCTGACTTTATTTTTTCGTAAGTTTGCTTTTTTTAGATTCAAAAACATCAAGGACGAACAAAGAGTAAAACCCATTACTTAAAACAAAATTACTAGGAATTACTAACTAAAACGCATAAAAAAATCTATGTCATCTAATAATACAGAAAGCTCAAATCGCTTGAAAATAGCAATACAAAAATCAGGACGTTTGAGTGAAAAATCACTTGCCTTACTCAAAGAATGTGGAATTCAAATCACTACAAGCCCAAATGCACTTCGTGCAGAAGCCTCTAATTTCCCTTTAGAAATTCTTTTTCTTAGAGATGATGATATTCCTGAATACGTACAAGATGGCGTTGCTGATGTCGGAATCATTGGTGAAAATGTAATGCTTGAAAAAGGAAAAAAATTAGAACTTGTCGATAGATTAGGTTTTGCAAAATGTCGTCTCTCTTTAGCTGTTCCTAGAGGAACTACTTACGATGATGTTTCTTTCTTTGATGGAAAAAGAATTGCTACTTCTTATCCAAAAATTTTGGCAGATTATTTCAAAGAAAAGAATGTGAATGCCGATATTCATATGATTAGTGGTTCGGTCGAAATTGCACCTAGCATTGGTCTTTCAGAAGGAGTTTGTGATATTGTAAGCTCTGGAAGTACACTTTTGAGTAACGGATTAAAAGAGGTAGAAACGGTTTTAAAGTCAGAAGCTGTTTTAGTAGCCAATCCAGACTTTAATGGCGAAAAACGCAAAAACTTTGAGAAACTTTTGTTCAGAATGCAGTCAGTAAGGCGTTCACACAAAAATAAATATATTCTTCTCAATGCTCCTAAGTCAAAATTAGATGATGTTATTTCAGTTTTACCAGGTCTGAAAAGCCCAACTATTATGCCTTTGGCTGATGATAACTGGGTTTCGATTCATACGGTAATCAATGAAGATGATTTTTGGGAGAAAATAGATGCACTACAAGAAGCTGGAGCAGAGGGAATTTTAGTTATTCCAATTGAAAAAATGATTGTATAGTTTCCTTTTTAAACCTATGAGGTTTTCAAAGCCTTATAGGTTTATTTTAATTACTCTTCCTCTTGTTTTGATTCTTCTAATATTTCTCTAAATAGCCTTTCTGATTCAGTTTCTCTTATTGTATGTAGCTCTTCAGCTATATCCGTATCTACTTTTATTCCTACAATAGTAACATCATCTATCTGTTTAGCAAAATCACACCATTCCATAAATGTCATTTTCAAACGTGTTCTCTGTTTAGACATTGGTTTTTTATGAATTTTGAAGAACAGATTTCTCAAATTTTTACTATAGAATTTTCTATTTTCATTTCCTCCAAATTGGTCTTGATAGCCATCTGTATAAAGATAAAAGGTTGTTGGAATAGAAATATCTATTTGATGAGGTGTAAATTTACTAGATGACTTAGGTTTAATCTTTGAATTACCAATACTCATTTTATCGCCTTGAATAGTTTCCATATTTCCATTCTGAATATAGGTTATTGGGTTTCTAGCTCCTGCAAAATGTAATTTTTTGGTTTCATAATTTATTTTTGCAATACTAATATCCATTCCGTCTTGGATATTCTGATTACTGGCAAAAAGAGTAGAAAAATAAACCTGCAAAGCATCCAAAATTAAGGCTGGTTCTGTTATTCCTTTTTCTAAGACAATATTATTTAATAAACTTTCTCCTATCATCGTCAGCATTGCCCCTGGAACTCCGTGACCTGTGCAATCAGCAACAACAATAATTTTTTCACCTTCTTTTTCTCTACACCAATAAAAATCTCCAGAAACAATATCTTTTGGACTAAAAAAAACCATTGCATTTTTCTCCCCAAATAAATTATCCAAGTCTAGAGGAGAAGGCAAAACGGCCTCTTGAATCCGAAGGGCGTACCTTATACTATCTGTTGTATGTTTATTAGATTGTTCTAATTGTTCTGATTGAATTTGTAGCTCTTCTGTCTGTTGTGCAAGTTCATTATTAAAAGAAATCACTTTTTCGCTCTGACTTTTTAGCTTGTCGTTTAGTTGCACTAGTTTTTTAGAAGATTCATTCGAAACATAACTGTAATACATTGTAACAATAATTACAATAACTGATACACTTACTATATTTAAAATTTCGAAAGTTAAAACTCCTGTTTCAGAAAGAGCCGATATAGGAACAGCATAATTAGTATAGATAGCCAGTCCAAGATAAAAAAGTACACAAACTCCATTGATGAGATAAGACGATACTATATTTGATTTAGAAGTAATCAATGAAGCTAAAATCGGAACAAAAAAGTAAATGTGAAAATTAGTTTCCCAACCTAATAACAATAAAGCAAAAGTAGCGTGAACAAGAATTTCCAAACTAGCAATAGTGAGTAAGAGCGTAGAATTTCTTGACGGTGCTCTATTAAAATAAAAAATACAGGCAAAAGTAAAAAGACTACCAATATTGAGATACATCATAAAATGAGCATCAAACAAAAAGAAGAGAATAAAAAATACCACATGAGCAAGAAAACCAAGAACGCCAGCTGTAGAGACGACAGCGAAATCTTTATGTTCTTCCACAGGTAAATCTAATTGATTGGGGATATCAAATAAAATAGAAAGAGGATTAAATGACATAAATTAAAGAAAAATAAGAAAAGCAGTCAAGAGTAAGGGAAATTGACTTTTTCTCTCAAGGGAAAAATTTTAATCTAAAAGTTTAGATAAAAGAGTTTAATTACAATATAGCGAAATTAATTATCAAATTAAAGACCAATTTTTATAATTTTATTTTGGGTAAAAATAAGTAAAGTCCTTATTCTTAGATTTGTACCATAAAAAAAGAGCTTGAATAATTCAAACTCTTTTTCACTTTTGTAAAAGTATTTCTTCTTAAAAGAAGAAACCAATATCTAATGAAAAGTAATCTAGTAAAGCTCTAGTATTCAAAGCATCATCTTTCTTATTAAAACGAGTAAGACCGTTGTGATAGCTAAGTCCAAAGTCTAAAGTTCCTACATTATCAATATCATATTCTACACCTGCACCTACCAAAAAATCTATACTTAAAGGCTGATAATAATCGCTTGTTTTACGATCTTCACTAGAAATACCTCCTATTTCTGTTGTTGTTTTTGAAGAAACATTCAGACCTAACTGACCTCCGAAAAGACCACGAATACGAAGCCCATCAGCAATATCTCCAGAGCGCATTTTTAGAGCTACTGGAACTTCTACAGCAGTAACTTTTGATACCGTATTATAAACCACTCCTTCATTATCATCTAATAATATAACACTCTCTGTTTCATACCCTTTTGATACAATCAGTAAGCCTGTATGAAAAGCTGCACGTTCAGAAAAATTGAAATCTGCCATCAATCCACCCGAAAATCCTAGTTTTGAACTGTTATCAAGTCCATCAATAGATTTTTTGTCTTCATCAGTTACTCGTGCATACGAAATAATTGGATTGAATTTAAGCCCTAATCGTACAGGAGATTGAGCGAGAGCTTTGGAAGAAAAGCCCATAAAAATAAAAAATACGGCTAGAAAAGTTAGTTTTCTCATAAAAATAAAAAAGTGAAAGTGATAAAATTGGTTACAAAACTCAAATTACATAAAAAAACGTTTTACATCTTGTTTGACTAATTCGAAAGTAGAAAGTGTCTGTTCAGAAAGCGTTGCAAGTTCAGATGAAGAAACAGATGGCAAAGATAGAGAAGGCAAAGAAGAGGTAGTGTCCAAAATCCTATCTTTTTGCTTTTCTATACGATGACGAATATCAATAAGTTGCTCATTGAGTGTCTCCAAAAGAAGCTCCGTTTGTATTAATGTTTGTTTTTGTTTTTCTTCAAAAGCATCTTTTAGAGCTTTTGTTTCAAATTTTTGCGACGTTTTGGCTACCTGTTTACGTACTTTATTACGTAACGACGATACAGAAAGTGTTTTGAATAAAGCAAATTGAGTTTCTAGTTTTTGGACAAAATCTTCTACAAAAATCAGAAAGTCTTCTATAAAAAATGGATTTTCTTCTATAATTGGAAGCATTAAGTCATCTAAAAAACTAGCAATTTCTAGAATTAAGGTTTGTAATTGTTGTTTTTGAGCTTCAAATTTGTCTAATGTAATTTCTTTTTTATCTTGTAATTCGGATTGAAAAGATTGGAGTGTATGCAATTTTGATTGTAGAGAGTTTTGAACACTCTTCAACATAGATTTAGAAATAGAGGTAGCAAATGAAGAATTATTTGTTTGAGAAGAATACATAAACAGAGTATTTTTGAATAAATAAATTTCGTTTTTGAGTGTCTGTGTTCTTTTTAGAGCTTGAAATTGTTTAAGAATGTGAATTTTTCCATAGAATTGGGTTTGCAAATCCAATTCTACGGAAAAATAACCCAGCCTTTGTTGGTGTTTTAGCGTAGCGACACCAATAAATAAACGTACAAAACCTATTCTTAAACAAGCTCTTAATACTGATATTTACTGCAAATTTAATGACCTTTTCACAACTTTGAAGTATTTTAAGCTCTCTTGACTTATCAAATAAGCAGAAAATAGTTACCAAAATCAAAATAAAGAATAAATAAATTGTGCTACTTTTCTGTTTTAGAACTATAAAACTGTAATTTTGTAGCTACAACTTCCGTTATACACACAAAGAACTAGTTTTATGCAAAGCAGTAATTTTGATTAAGATAGAAGTATCTTATTTAATCCAAACTTTAATTTTGCTTTTCAATTTTAGAAATTCTACGAAAAAATAACGTTTTTTTTTAATAAAACGTTTCTATCATACATTATGACTTCAATACAAATACTAAAACAATTTTTCACTAAAAATTTATTACTTAAAAAAAAGTTTCCTAATCTGAATACAGTTTGGCAAATCTTATTTTTAAGTCTTTTTATAGCAGCAATAACAGCTTTTACGTCTCCTTTCGTAAACAAAACATTCAAATCCTTTTCTTTTTCTTCAAAAACAGAAAATTCTTTTTCTCAAAACAAAGCTGTTCAAAACTATTTTCCTGCTTCGTTTTCAAACCCTTTTCTCAACCCACCTTCTAAAGCAGAAATATATCGTTTGATGTGTCTGCCTGATGATTCTTTGGCGTTAGTTGAGCTTTATAATGCTACTGATGGAGCAAACTGGACAAATCCGTGGACGCTTACAGACCCTTGGACGACTTGGGCTGGTGTAGTTTTGAATGCAAATGATAGTTGTGTCTTAGAACTCAATTTGAGTAACAGAAATTTGACAGGAACAATACCTACTTCAATGTTTGGAGGAGAAAAACTTAATCAAATTCAAGCTTTCAATTTGGCTGATAATAATCTAACAGGAGAAATACCAGCAGAGTTTAATACTTTACTTACTTTAGAAGAGTTAAATCTTAGTAACAATAATCTAACAGGAGAAATACCTGCTTCTCTAGCTGACTTGCTTTCTTTGAGGGCTTTGCAAATAGGTTTTAACTCATTAACAGGTAATTTTCCAATAGAATTGACAGATATTGCAACTCTTTCTAATCTTGAAGTAATTACCATTGATTCTAATTTTATTGAAAATGTACCTACCTTTTCAGTTAATCGCCCTATTTTGATAAACATTGCTAATAATAGGCTTAAACTAAATAGTATTGTACCAAACAATAAATCTCAATATACATTTGATTATTCACCACAAGATAGCATAGGAGATTTTAAAATAATTAATGTTCCACAAGGAGGAACTTTTAGAGATACAGTTTCAGTAAATCAAATAAACGGAACAACTACTTATCGTTGGTTTCGTGCAGCAGACTTAGTAAATGAACAAACTGATGATAGTGTTTTGGTAGTTGATAATGCAACTATTGCAGACCACGAAGGTATTTATACAGCCGAAATCACACATACAGGTGCGCCTGATATAACCTTGAATAGAAAACGTTTTTTTGTAAATGTAATTGAATGTCCGTCTAATAATTTGATTACTACACCTGACACGACTATTTGTGAGGGGCAGAACTTGCCTACACTTGTAGGTTCGGAGGCTATTTTGGGAGAGGTTTCGTTCTTTTCTTATCAATGGCAACAGACTTTAAATGGAGATACTACAAGCTGGACAGATGCCAGTAATGGAAATGTACCTAATTATGCTCTAAATAATTTTGGTCTGACACTTTCAGATACAGCCTATTTTAGAAGAATTGTAATTCCTGCGCCAAATCAAGGATGTAGCAATGATACAAGTCTGAAAGTAATGGTTGTTACGTTGCCTAATGTTACTCAAAATACGCTTTTTCCTTCGATTCAAAATGTTTGTTTAGGAGTTGTCCCAACGGATATTTATGGCTCTACTTCCGATTCTTCGGCTACAAGTTTATTGCGTTATCGTTATCAAGTATCTTTAGATTCTGGAATGACTTGGATTGATAGCCTTCAAACTCAAAATTTTGCTTTTACAGATACACTTGCTACGGCTGATACCGTTCAGTTTAGAAGAATTGTTACAGGAGCTTGTGCGCCTGATACTAGTAACGTAATTACGATTAATTCAATTCCTAGAGTTGTGGCAGATTCTATTTTTGAAAGCCAGACAATTTGTATAAATACACAACCAGATACAATTAGAGGAGATATGCCAATAGGAGGAGATAGAGTTTATAAATATATATGGCAAATAGCGACACGATTAGATACAGCAGATTGGTTGAGTGTAGATTCGACACTAAATCGTTTTGTACCACCAGTCGCAAATGATACCTTTTATGTTCGAAGAGTTGTAGAAAGTGCTTGTTTTGCAGATACAAGTAATATTGTAGATATTTTTATTTCTCCTGATTTGGGAAATGATACTTCTGCAATTACAGCTACACGAACACGTATTTGTGTAGGTGATCCAATTGCTGCAATAAATGGCACTGCTCCAGTAGCCCCAACAGGTTTTCGATATTTGTGGGAGGTTTCGTTAGATTCTTCTGTTTGGACAAGTGTAGATTCAGCTCAAAATTATATACCAAGAGATTCTCTTCTTTTTGATACTATTTTTATGCAAGTACCTGATAGCTTTTTAGTTAGGCGTTCGGTAATTGATAGTTGTAGGGCTTACCCAAGCAATGTTGTAAAACTGTTTATGATAAAGCCAATTGATAGTGCAACCAATTTAATTTCTTATGACAGCACAGGTTTTTGTGCAACAGACACTACTTTTAATTGGACAATTGATGTAACAGAGCCAACAGGAGGAACAGGAAATTATACCTATCAATGGCAAATTTCTTTCGATAGTACAAGGTGGGCAGATAGAGATGATTCCGTCCGTATTTCTGCTTTTGATTTAACAGAATCCACTTATTTTAGGCGTTTGGTCATCGATAGTTGTAGTACAGATACGAGTAATGTTGCTTTTATTCCTGTCATTAATTCTTTTGGCTTAAATGAAATTAGTGTTCCTTTTACAGATATTTGTACGACAGATTCTGCTACGATTACAATTTCAGGTACAAATCCAGAAAGTACAGGCGAATACAGTTATTTTTATCAACAATCAAGAGATACGATAGCGTGGTTTAGTAGTTCTACTTTTACGTTCAGTACAGGTACATTTACGCAATCTCAAACTTTCGTGCCTGATACACTTTTTGGAGGTTCAAATTATTTTAGGAGAGTTGTTTTGGGAGGTTGTAAAACAGATACTAGTAACCGAGTTTTTGTAAATGTAGTTTCTGCAATTAGAGATAATTCTATTTCTGAAAATTTTGCTGGACAATCACTTTGTGAAGGAGATACTGCTTGGACAATTGATGCCACCCAACCAACAGGAGGAACTTCTAGGTATAGCTATCAATGGCAAATCTCTTTCGATAGTTTGGCATGGGCAAATAGAGATGACTCTCTCAATATTTCGAATTTTGCTCTCACAGAACCCACTTATTTTAGGCGTTTGGTTATCGATAGTTGTAATACAGATACGAGTAATGTCGTCTTTATTCCTGTCGCAAAACCATTTGGAGTCAATCAAATAAATGCGCCTTTTACAGAAATTTGTATAGGCGATTCCACAACAATTACCCTCACAGGAACAGAACAAGAAAATACAGGAGAATACAAATATTTTTATGAGCAATCAAGAGATACGATTTCGTGGTTTAGCAGCTCCACTTTTACATTCAGTACAGGTAATTTTACTCAAACCCAAACTTTTGTTCCTGATACTTTATTTGGAGGTTCAAATTATTTTAGAAGAGTTATTTTAGGAGGTTGTCAGCCAGATACTAGTAACAGACTTTTAGTTAATGTAGTCTTGAATGCAAGAAATAATTTTCTTTTTGGAGGACAAACTATCTGTCAAGGAGATACAGCTTCGACAATAACAGCTACACAAGCAGTTGCAGGACAAGCAGGAAATATCATTACGCAATGGGAGGTTTCTTTTGATAGTTTAATTTGGGTTCCTACCGAAACAGATACTGTAATAGCTTATGAACCTGTTACACCTCAACGGACAACATACGTTCGAAGGAGTGTCAAGTCTGGAAACTGTCCCCCTGATTATAGTAATGTCATTAAAATAGAAGTCATTCGATTTATAGAAAATAATGAAATATCCACTCCTCAAACAACCGTTTGTGAAGGTTTTGCAGCCGATACGTTGCGAGGTACTTTTCCAACACAAGGAGGAAATGACAGTACAGCATACAGATTTATTTGGCAATCAAGAAAGCTAAATGATTCGACAGCTAACTGGCGAACTGTTGGTGGAGACCAAGATTATTTTACAGGAGCAGTCAATTTTGATACAGAATATCGTCGTCTCGTACGTGTTTCTTGTTTTAATGATACTTCAAATGTTGTTTCTATTAGAATTAACCCTACAATAAAAAATAATATCATTGATGAAGGGTTTGTAGATTGTAGCTTAGATACTTTGAGCAGATTGACTGGAACAGTTCTTTTAGATACACTTAATGACATTGGACAGTTCCGTTATCAATGGCAAAACTCAAGAAATCAAAGAAATTGGACAGATATTGCCAATACAAATACGGCTAGTTATCTTCCTACGCCAATTGATACAACTACATTTTATCGTAGGTTAGTCATCAATGATTGTTTTACAGATAGTAGTAATATTGCTGAAATTACGATTCGTCCTGCTCCAATTTTGGAAATTACGCCAGATACTACGATTAATATCGGATATGAAGTTCAATTATTTGTCAATGGCGCAATAAACTATCTTTGGACACCAGACCCAACACTGACAGGAGATTCTACTTCTACGCCAACAGTAAAACCAACTATTAGCACTATGTACACCGTACGAGCTGAGAATATTTATGGGTGTTTTACTTATGATAGTGTTTTTGTAACTGTAATAGGAACACCGAAAGTAAGAACAGTTGATGTAATTACGCCAGATGGAAACGGACTTAATGACCAACTTTATATCGAAGAGATTGAACGTTATCCAGATAATGAATTAGTAATTATCAATCGTTGGGGGCAAGAAGTATATCGTAAGAAAGGCTACAATAATGATTGGGAAGGAGCAAATGAAACAGGTGGAATCCTTCCAGCAGGAACTTATTTTTATATTATAAAATTTGAGTCTGTCAAAACCATATTGAAAGGTTCTTTTGAAATAATACGATAAGTCAGTTATCAGTAAATAGTAATCAGTTACCAGTTAAATTCCATTCTGAATGGATATTAGATAATCATTTTATGAAACAGTTAGTACATATAAATTTAAAACCTACTTTATTTTTTGTTTTAAACTTCTTTCTGATTTGCTCAATAGGTAGTTTAATTCTAGGAATAAGTAGTTTTTATAATACATCTTTGGCACAGCAAGTTCCCGTTTATAGCCAGTATTTTTCGCACCCTTTTGTACAGAATCCTGCTTGGACAGGGCGTTCTGATTATAGCTCCGTTTTTATGACCTATCGCTCTCAATGGGCAGGCTTTGAAGATGCTCCCAAAACGGTTCTTCTAACAGTAGATTTACCTTTTTATGAGTATCGTTCTGGTTTAGGTTTTTTTGTTCAACAAGATGAAATAAAAAGCACAAGTCGTACGAAAGCAATGGTTTCGTATGGTTATCATGTTTTAGGGCAATATGAAAACAGCTCAAAATTATCTTTTGGGTTAATGGGAGGGCTTGTATATAATCAAATCAATTTTGATGATTGGTATATCAGACATCCGACAGACCCTGTTTTACTCAACAATACGGGAAACTATGTGGGTTTTGAGGTGGGATTTGGCGCAAGTTATACCTTTAAAAAATACTTAGAAATAGGTCTTTCTGTTCCTCAATTATTAAATCCTGCATTTAGTCCTGAAGATGAAACAGACGATAATATTCGCCTTCAGAATCACTTTATGCTTTCTGTTCGTGGAATGATTCCTGCTGGTATGGGAGAGATTCGTCCAATGGCAGTCGTTAGGCAAGTACCAAATGTTCCTATTCAATACGAGGGTGGTTTGCAATATATGTATGATAATACTTTTTGGGTAAGTGGTGCATATCGTAGTAATTTTGCTGTGAATGTAGGTGCAGGTGTAAATTATGGACGTTTTAGCTTTGGATATATTAGAGATTTTCCGATTGGAGATATCGTAGGAGCATTTGGTAGCACCAACGAACTTATGTTAGGATATAAGTTTAATGAGATTCCAACAGCAGATTATGAAGGAAAAAGAGGCTATGGACGTGGACTTATTCGTAAGAAAAAATATCACCCTTCTCGCCCAGGTCCTCTTATGAAAAAATACCCAAAACGACCTAAGAAAAAGAAAAAACCAAAAGCAAAAGGAAAATATCGTAGATTTTAACGATAAAAACGAATTAGACAAAAGAAGTAAAAGCTTCATCAATGAGAATAGAATCTTACTCTCATTGATGAAGCTTTTTTCTGAAATAGAGTATTTTATCAAAACAATAAATCTATTTTTGATTTTCTACTAAAAATACTTTGTATTACCAAAATGAAAGTGTAAATTAGGTTAGGTTTTCGACGAAAGATAAAATTTAAGGATATAAAAACTTAATTTTATGTTTGTTGTTAGCTTTAAAGTTATTCTACAAAGTCATTTAAGAACTATAACTGGGTAAAATTACTACTAACTTTTTCTTAGTTAGGTTTATAAATCTAGTTCTAAAAGGAAAAATAACACAGCTTTTATTGATGTTTTAGTAAAATAACATCAAGTAAGCTTACGTCTGTTAATTCTATTCTTAAATTATTTATACAAAAAAATAAATTATCGAAACAATTCTATCCTATCCGTATAAATCTAGTATTTTTATTCGTTATCTCTTTGAAATAACATTGATGTAAGTTGATAAAAAATCTACACAAACTAAGAAATAAATAGTATAAGGTTTATATAAAATATATATGTATTTATGGAGTCTTCGACACTCAAAGAAAAAAAAGTTATCCAAACAAAATCACCAGTAATTAAAGTAAAAAAGAAAAATTCAAGTAGATTTTCTAGAGGAAGACGATTTGCTCAAAGTAAATGGCGTATGCGTCTTGACCGTCTTTTCTTTAAGTCAAATACTACCGAAGGAAAAGTATTTGATACTGCTTTGTTGTCTCTTATTGTACTTAGTTTGGTTGTTGTGATGATGCAAAGTGTATCTGAAATAGACCAACAATATGGAACTTATCTTTTAGCTATCGAAATGAGTGTTACGCTGCTTTTTGCTATTGAATATGTTCTCAGAGTCGCTACCTCGCACCGTCCAATGCGTTATATTCTAAGTTTTTATGGAATTATTGATTTACTTGCCTTTGTTCCAGCTATTTTTTCTTGGACGTTTGCAGGAAGTAATTTTTTCCTTCTTCTTCGTGTAACTCGTATCATCAGTATTTTTAAGGTATTGGATATGAACCAATACACAGGAGAAGCACAGATTTTGAGTCAGGCATTACGTGCTAGTCGTCATAAAATAACTGTTTTTGTAATTTTTGTAGCTACAAATGTAGTCTTACTTGGGTTTATCATGTTTTTGGTAGAAGGAAGAGAAAATCCAGGGTTTTCAAGTATTCCAAAAAGTATTTATTGGGCAATCGTAACGCTTACAACAGTAGGTTATGGAGATATTGCTCCTCAAAGTGCATTAGGAAGAGCTATTGCAGCCGTCGTTATGGTACTTGGTTATGGCGTTCTTGCTGTTCCGACAGGAATTGTATCAGCCGAAATTGCAACACAAGTAACCCACAAATCAGATGAAGATGAGTTTGAAGAAGAAGAAAAAGAGCTAAAAGAAGAGTTAGAAAAGCAAAAGATACACCTAGCAAAACAAGAAAATAATAAAAAAGAAGCAGAGAGCATAGTTGAAGAGTGTTCGCATTGTGGGGCAGAGCATCATACGGAGTTGGCTAGTTTCTGTTATAAATGTGGAAACGAATTAATTTGATTTTTTTATGCTAAAAAATATAGAGCATTTTTCTGTTTTGAAAAATGCTTTTTTGTTCGAAATAGTGATAACTTAGATATGCATTTTTCCTGTTTTTTTAGTAAATTGTAGATAGACTTTGATAGATTCTAAAAAGATTTAATTCAAGATCAAACTGTAATAATAATGATATAGTGTCTTTTGAAATATCAAAATCAAAAATAGATGGATAGTTTTTATAAAAGTAACGATTTGAAGAAGTTTATAGAGTTGTAAAAAAATCCGTATTTTTGAAGATATAACCAAATGCATATAATATAATAAAATACATAAACCTATTTAACTACCCAACCAATGACACAACAAGAACGACGAGACGAACAACTTTCTCACCAGCATTATGACAAATACACGCAAGAGAATCATGATGTTTGGAAAATTTTATATAAGCGACAAATAGAAGTGCTACCAAATCGTGCTGATGAGGCATATTGTGAGGGGATTGAAGCAACAGGTTTTACACCAAATCAAATACCTAGCTTTGAGGAAGTAAATGAAAAATTGAAAAAAATTACTGGATGGAGCTTAGTAGTAGTTCCTGGGCTTATTGATAATCAACCATTTTTCAATTACCTAAAAAATAAGCAATTTCCTGCTACTACGTGGCTTCGTACAATGGAAGAGTTGGATTATTTGGAAGAGCCAGATATGTTTCATGACGTTTTTGCACATGTTCCTCTTCTTACAAACAAGAACTTCTGTCGTTTCTTAGAAGAACTTAGTCGGATTGCACTAAAGCACATAGGAAATGAAGATTCTATTGAGTTTATTTCTCGTATCTATTGGTACACTGTGGAGTTTGGTCTTATCAATAATAATGGAGATTTAAGAATTTATGGAGCAGGTATTCTTTCTTCAGCAGGTGAATCTGTTTATTCATTAGAGAGTGATATTCCTAAGCGAGTTGCCTATGATGTAAAAGAAATTTTACATACTCCTTATATAAAAGACCGTTTTCAAGAGAAGTATTTTATTATCAATTCTTATAAAGAACTCTTTGATTCTATTCCAGAGATTGAAGAAACATTAGACAGTATGTTAGTCTCATAAGTATAAACCAAACCTATAAAGCTACTAGCTATAGTTTGTATATTCATTAATCACTAAATAACACTAAAAACGAATTAACCATGGAAGATATTCTGCCATTAAAAGGCACAGACCATATAGAATTTTATGTAGGAAATGCAAAACAAGCAGCCTATTATTATCAAGCAGCTTTTGGCTTTGAAGTAGTTGCGTATGCAGGACAAGAAACAGGTGTAAGAGACCGTTCTTCTTATGTTTTGCAGCAAGGAAAAATACGTTTCGTACTTACTTCGCCAATGACTAGCGACTCTCCAATAGCTGAACATATCAAAAAACATGGAGACGGAGTAAAAGTATTAGCTCTTTGGGTAGATGATGCCGAAAAATCTTATTATGATACAATGAGTAGAGGTGCAAAATCTGCTTTAGAACCTACTCGTTTGTCAGACGAACACGGAGAAGTGGTTGTTTCAGGAATCCATACCTATGGAGAAACAATTCATAAATTTATAGAAAGAAGAAATTATAAAGGCGCATTTATGCCAGGGTATAAGCCTAAAGAATCATTCTTTAAAGTAAAATCAACAGGTTTGAAGTTTATAGACCATTGTGTCGGAAATGTAGAGCTTGGTAAAATGAATGAATGGGTAGAGTTTTATGAAAAAGTAATGGGCTTCAATTTGCTCGTAACTTTTGATGATAAAGATATTTCTACTGAATATACAGCCTTGATGTCAAAGGTTGTTTCGAATGGAAACGGTTATGTTAAGTTTCCAATCAATGAACCTGCAGATGGACGTAAGAAATCACAAATTGAAGAATATATTGAATTCTATGAAGGTGCAGGTGTTCAGCATATTGCCATTGCAACAGATGATATTTTAGAGACCATCGAAGAGCTACGTCACCGTGGTGTAGATTTTCTTTATGTTCCAGACAACTATTACGAAGACCTTTTGGATAGAGTTGGAGACATTAAAGAAGATTTAGAAGACCTCAAAAAACTAAATATCTTAGTGGATAGAGATGATGAAGGATACTTACTTCAAATCTTTACCAAACCAACGGGCGACCGTCCGACTGTTTTCTTTGAGATTATCCAACGCCAAGGTGCAAAATCGTTTGGAAAAGGAAACTTTAAAGCCCTTTTTGAAGCTATCGAAAGAGAACAAGAATTGAGAGGTAATTTGTAATTATACAATGACTTTAACACTTTAACTAAAAAGCTCATAATTTATATTATGGGCTTTTTTTGTACCATTGAAGTGGGTTTTGTTACAGTATTTAATTTTACATGTTAGTACAGTGTACTATTTTGTGAAAATATATACAAAAAAATTTGTGTCATAGAAAAAATCTACTATATTTGTGCATTCATTGTATGGTACAATACTAATACAAAAAATAAAGGAGTATTCCGAAAATCCTTTTTAATAGAGTAGGAAAAACATATCAATTTTACTTTTCATAATTATGAAAACGAACAAAAAATTAAAACTTAACACTAAGAAAGTAGTTATTCTTTCTGACGAGCAGCAAGATTCTGTACAAGGTGGTACATTTAATACTCGTAATGCTGACTGTGTTCCTTATACCACATTATGTCCATCAAACTTAGGAGCATGTCATACACAACCTGTGGCTCCTTGGTCATGTATATAATATAATTTAATCAAGATTTCCTACAGTAACTAAAAATAGTATTAAATATTTTATTTTTTTAGATAAAAACTATTAAAGTTACAATTAGGTGCATTTAGGAGAACTCTAAAAATCCTTTTAAAAAGAGTAGGAAAATTATCAATCTTATAATTTCATATTAATAATGAAAACGAACAAAAAATTAAAACTTAACACTAAAAAAGTAGTCATCTTATCTGATGAGCAGCAAAGTAACTTAGAAGGAGGGCGCATGAAAGTATATACTGAAAAGCGTATCTATTCTTGTAGGCTTTGTAGTGAAAGAAATCAATGTCCTTTTACTGAACTACCTTGTTAAGTTAGCTATCTTACTTAACATAGTATTATTTTTTGAAAAATAGTAACTTTGCCTAATAAATAATAAAGTAATTTAGAAGGGCATATGAGAATAATTAATAAAAAGTGTGTTTATTTTTTTTAGTAAAAGAAATAAATACCTTTTTGAAGTTTAATTTGAACGCTCAACTTATCTTTCTTAAAACGGAATTTCTAAGCTGAAATTCCGTTTGTTTTTTCAATAAAAAAAACTCAAAATTGAAAACTGTATTCAATAATTTACCAAATGTTTTTTTCTCTAATTTTGGCTACTTGGGAAACCTAGGTAGTCTAAGTTTAATAGCAAACTTTGATTCAGAAAAAGCTGAACAAATGCTAACTAAATTTTACGAAAAGATAGAAGAAGCTCCTTATGTCCAACCCGATATATATGGTTTATCCAGTTTGGGTATCTTACTTAATTACTTATCTAAAGTAGATAAAAATCGCTTTGAAGAATATAATGAAGAATTTATAAATGATTTTTCAAGTGTTATTTTGGAAGCTAGTCAGGCAATGGCAGAAAGACTAGAATACGATACTTTTACAGGATTGGTATGTACACTAAATTATTTTGTTCTTACTGAGCAAATAGAAAACACACTAAAAGTAGTTGACTTACTACAAAAAGTTACTCAGCAACTTTATCAAAAAAAAGAGCTTAATAATTTAGGTCTTGCACACGGAGTTTGTGGAATCATTGCTGTTTTGGCTAAGACGATTCTTTTTTTAGAAAAGACAGAAACTACAAACGACATTTTAGTAAAATATAAAGATACATTAGAACTTATTACAAATCATGTAATGAATCAAAAAGGAGAAATTGGTAATTTCTGTTTTCCTTATACTGTGGGAGGAAAAACTAGCCGTTTAGCTTGGTGTTATGGTGATTTTTCTATTTGTATTGCCCTCACTTGGGCTGCATTAGTTTTACCTAATAAAAAGAAAATAGATAAGGTAGTACAAGCTACAATAAATAATGCTATCAATCTAAAGGATACAGACAGACTTTTTATCACAAATAAAGACACAAAAGAATATGACTTAGCACTTTGTCATGGAGTATCTGGAGTATATTTAGTTTTTAAGAGATTATATGATTTTTATCCTAGTCAAGAGTTAGCAGAAGAGATAAAAAGACTAAAAGAAGAATTACATAAAGAAGTGCAGAAAGGCATAGAAAACATTAAATTTCCTGTATCAATACAACAAGAACCATTAATTTTTGAATGGCAAACAGATTTATCATTCTTGAATGGTCTATCAGGCTTCTTGGCAGCTTATCATGATGATGAACTAGTAAAAGGTTGGGATGCTCCTCTTCTAACCGATTTTTAAAAATAGACTTTAAATTATACTTATAAATGAATTATTTTTTCTTACGCAGTCCTTTATCTCCACTTTTTTCAGAGAAACCAGCAGATGAATTGGCTATTTTTTTATCTTCTCCTAATTTTCAAAATACGGTCAAAGAATACGAAGAAGGAAAGCTAAAGGATAAAAAAGTAGAAAAATTTTCACTTTCTAAAGCAAAATATGATTTACGCTCTCGTTTTAGATGTACTCCTTTTGGGACATTTGCAGGTATTTCGGCAGGAAAACTAGCTTCAAAAAATGAAGGCTTTGTTCATCAAGGAATAAAAAAATATCATCTTTCTTTAGATATGTCTGTTTTGGGTGCGTGGATAGATAAACTTCATCAAATACAAGAGTTTTTAGAAGTGCTTACTTTTTATCCAAATAATACACTTTATCAATTTGGAGAAGACAAACGTTATATAGAATCTTATTTTGAGGGAGAAAAAGCTAGAAAATACGCTATCTCTAATATAGAATGGAATGAGTATTTAGAGCAAATTATAGAATTTGCAAAAAAAGGTAAAAAAGTAACAGAAATAGCAGAACAGTTAGTAGATGAGGATATTTCATTAGAAGAAGCAAAAGAATTTGTTTTAGAAATTATAGAAGCTCAAATTCTTGTTTCAGATATAGCTTTAAAAATTACAGGAGAACCTTTTGAAGATATTTTAAGAGATAAAATAGGGTTTTATTTAGAAAATAACCCTCAATTGCAACATATAGAAAAGTATAGTTTTATAAAAGAATCATTTTCTCTCCTTTCTGAACTAAAAGAGTATTATCAGAAAAATCAACCCAAAAGCACAGAGTTACTAGCTTTTTCTCAAAAAATAAAAAACTTAGGGATTCCCTTCAAATTAAGTTCTTTGTTCCAAATGGATACCGTCTTACAACTCGAAAATCCATCTCTTCATTATTCTATCAAAGAAGAACTAGAAAAAGCAATTGATTTACTAAAACATGTTCATTCATATAAAGAAATTTCTACTCTAACATCTTTCAAAGAAGCATTTTCTGCTCGTTATGAGTCGGCAGAAGTTCCTCTTATGCAAGTGCTTGACCCAGAAATTGGTCTTGGTTTTCCTCTAAGAAGTCAGTCAAATAATGATAATGCACCCTTACTAAAAGGAATGCCTCTTAATGGTGGCAGAAACATCCAACAACCTTCTCCTCAACAAACAAGATGGACACAATTTTTGCAGAAAAAATATATAGAAGCTCTTCAAAATAAATCTTCTTTAATTGAGCTTACCAACAAAGAATTAAAAAAAGAACTAGGTTTTATTCCTAAAAAGTATAGAAATTCTAAGCAGAATAAAAATAATAACCCAACAAAAGAAGAAAGTAAAAATTTACCACTTTCATATTCTTCCATGATTACTCTTCTAACTCCCTCCTCTGAGGCAATTGAGGAAGGAAATTATAAAATAGTTCATAAGGGAACAAATGGTTCTTCTGCTGTTACTCTACTAGGACGTTTTTGTCATGCAGATGCTCAAACAAATGAGTATGCTTTGGAGTGTATCAAGCAAGAAGAAGAACTATCAGATAAAATTTTTGCAGAAATTGTACATCTTCCTGAAGCTAGAGTAGGTAATGTGATTGCTCGTCCACAACTTAGAAAGTATGAAATTCCGATTGGAGTACGAACAGCCGAAAATGCAAATTCTATTACCTTAGATGATATTAGAGTTTCAGTTAGCAATGGAGAAATAAAATTACGTTCTATTAAGTATAACAAAGAAATTATTCCTAGAATGAGTAATGCTCATAATTATAGTATGACAGAAATTCCTGCTTATCACTTTTTGTGTACATTACAAAATCAAGATGTAATTGGTAGTTTAATGTTTAGTTGGAATCAGTTAGCAAATGAATCTTATTTGCCTAGAGTGGAATATGAGAAAGTTATTTTAAGTCCTCAAAAATGGATTATTTCTCTCAAAGAGACTAAAATAGATAAAAATGTCAGTACAGAAAAAGCTTTAGAAAAACTGAGAGTTTATTTTCAAGACAGAAGCATTCCTAATCGTCTTACTTTTGGGCAAGGAGACAATATCTTGCCTTTATTCGTTGATAATGATATTAATTTAATTCTTTTTTGGCAACAGTTAAAGAAAATGCAGCAAGTATCTATTAGTGAAATGCTCTATAATGAAGATAATTTATTTATAAAAGATGAGGAAGGAAATGGTTATACCAATGAATTTATTATTCCTCACTTATTACCTTCAACAAAGTCTGAAAGTAACTCCATATTTAATACTACTACAAATTTAGAAGCTACATTACAAAGAGAATATACTATTGGCTCTGAATGGATTTATTTCAAAATTTATTGTGGAGTAAGTACAGCAGATGAATTGTTATTACAAAGATTGTTTCCTTTAGCTGCACAATTAAAACAAGCAAATATAATTACAGAGTGGTTTTTTATTCGTTATGGCGATCCAGATCATCATTTACGTATTCGTTTTAAAGGAAAAAATGATTTTTACAAAACAGTAATTGAGAGTTTATATAAAAACCTAAATGAGTTAGTAGAAAATAAATCAGTTTGGAATATTCAAATAGATACTTACAAAAGAGAAATTGAAAGATATGGCTCTAAAAACATGATAAATAGTGAGTCTTTATTTCATAAAGAAAGCGAACTAATTTGTAGTATTTTACAAAACATAAATGAAGATGATGATTTGAGATGGAAATTAGCCTTTTTAGGTGTGGATAATTTACTTACTAATTTTGAATTAGAAATTGACCACAAAAAACGTTTGATGGAAGTTTTATCAGAAAGTTTTCACAAAGAATTTGGTTTAGAAAATGTGCATGACACAAAGATTTTATCTAAAAGTTATAGAGAAAAAAGACAAACGATTGAAGAAATTATAGAAAATCCTGCTATTTATCCAGCATACAAAGAATTATTTACTCGTCATTCATTATCTATAAAAGAAAGTGTAGATAAAGTTATTGCACTAGCTAAAAATGATGAATTAGAAATGAGCTTATCTAATTTGATAGCCAGTTATATACATATGTTTTTGAATAGATATTTTAGAGCCAACCAAAGAAAACACGAATGTATAATTTATTATATGCTGTTTCAATACTATCGATCTGCCGAAGCAAAAAATAAAGTAGCTCTTTTAGTTGATTAAAAATGGGTTAAAATGAATCAAAGAAAGAAAAATTAGCTTAGTTTTACGCATAGAATTAAACAAATCTAATTCATTAGCTGTTTTTTAGGTAACTTTTTATTTGTACTATAAAATAAATAGTTTAAAAAACGCTCATTCATTTTCATTTAATCAATACAAAAAGTGATTACAGTAAAAAATATAGAAAAAGCTTTTAACGGAAAAGAAATCTTGAAAGGAATTAGTGCCGAATTCAAACAAGGCGTTACTAATCTAATCATTGGCTCAAGTGGAACAGGAAAAAGTGTTCTTTTAAAGTGTACAGTCGGACTGATAAAACCAGATAAAGGTTCTATTTTTTATGATGGAAAGGATTTGTATGAATCAGATAGAGAACAACAAAGAGCCATAAGAGAAGAAATAGGAATGCTTTTTCAAGGAAGTGCGCTCTTTGATTCGATGACGGTAGAACAAAACGTACGTTTCCCTTTAGATATGCGTAGTAGAGGAATGAGCGATGCTGACAAATTAGAACGTGTTAATTTTTGCTTAAAAAGAGTAGGGTTAGAAGGTTCAAACGATAAAAAACCTGCTGAAATTAGTGGTGGAATGATGAAACGTGTAGGTATTGCTAGAGCGATTGTTATGAATCCAAAATATCTTTTTTGTGATGAACCCAACTCTGGACTTGATCCACAGACGTCCATTATGATTGATAATTTGATTTTAGAAATTACAGAAGAGTATAACATGACAACTATCGTAGTAACTCATGATATGAATTCGGTAATGGAAATTGGTAAAAATATCGTCTTTTTAAGTAAAGGTCATAAAGAATGGGAAGGAACAAAAGAACAAATCGTACATTCAGATGTAGAATCTTTGAATGATTTTGTATTCTCCAACTCACTAATGGTAGCCTACAAAAAAAGTGAAGAAGAAAGAGCAAACCGATAATTTATTTCTATCTTAGAGTATTCTCAAGATAATCTCAATAGACGATAAAGACTCTCAACATAATATTTTTCTAATGCTATGAAAAATTATACTTTCCTTTCTATCTCAATTTTGTTATTTGTAGTATTACTTTCTGCTTGTAATTCTTCTTCCAAATCAATTAGTCAGAATAAAGAGGATTCTACCAAAGTCATTGTGACTGATGCTCTTGAAAAAGATATAGAAAATAAAGTAGAACAAATAGAAAAAATAAAACTGCCTTTTATTGAAGATAATTTTTCTGAAATTGCTTTTCCTTTACAAATTGATACAGTCATTTTTGAAGGAAGAAAGAAATTACCAACTGATTTTTTATTAAAATTAGAAAAAATGGTAACAAAAAATGAACAGAGGTATGCACTTCAGTTTCCTTCTTTTGTCAAATTAAATAAACTCAAAACAGGACAAGACCCAGTAACAAGTGGTAAATTTGATATTGGAGAATCTATACAAGTGACTTATTATGATATGGGATATACTTTTATAGAACAAAAAAATAGTTGGTTGGCTTTTGTTGGTGTAGAATATGAACCTTATCCTGCTTGTCCGTGGGGAAGTGGTAGAGAAATTGTACTTTCTACATTTGATACAGAAGGAAATCTAATTGACTTATTTACCATTGCCGAAAATTCTGAAGGAGGCGATCCACCTGCTTGGGGCAAAAGCCAAAAAAAGGTCTTTTCAGAAAACGGTCAAGAATATACTCTTGATATAAAAAATATATACGGAGAAAATGATGACAATGGAGATGTTGATTTTCAAGAAGTAAATAAAGAAACTCAAAAAATAAGTATTCAAGAGGATGGTAAATTAAAAATAGATAAATCTCAAAAAAAGGAATAAAAAGAGAGGTTGAGAGAAAAATTTATAAAATAAAATAATAAACTACTTTAAAATCAGTTCTTTACTCAAACTTTTCAAAACTTTTAGCTCAAATTTTGTATTTTAGAAGTAGGAAAGAATAAGCTCTCTAAAATTTGAGAGTATAACAGAAGAAATACCAAAAAAAATTACAGTTATTAATTAAAGCGACAGAAATATGTTAATGAAAATCTTACTCATCTGGGCAGTAATTACTGGAGCAACTTACCTTGTGAGTGCGATTGCTTCAGAAGTAAAACAATGGGCTACTCGTCGTGCATTACGTCATGTGAGTCCGAAAGAAATTGCCCAACTCATCAAAGATAACGAAGGAAAAATTACAGCACAAGAGTTGCACCAACGCACGGCAATTCCATATTGGGTAGCACAGCTTGTCTTGACGGAGCTTACAGAACAAAAACTTTTGGAAGAAAAGTACGAAAAAAATAGATTTGGAAGGCGTGTAAAGCAGTTTGAGTTATCTGTGTTTCCAACCGAGCAAAACCTTCGTTTTCAGTTGCAAGGAATTGCCTCAACAACACCATTAAAAGCAAAAGAGGAGTTATTAGATGCTGATGTGATTCGTCATGCCGTAGATGCACACGGAAGTATTACAGCCACACGTCTTTGTCTAAAGACAAACGTAACAATAGAAGAAGCTGCAAAAAAACTAGACCAGTTACATACAAAAGGTGTTTTTGATATACAAACAAGTGATGAAGGAGGGTTATTTTATGCTCTCAATGATAAAAGTTTATTGAGTTAGGTAATCTATGAAGAGTAGAAATAAATAGGAAATTAATCAGTTTGATTTTAACTGTTTTTTTTATAAATTTAAGACTACCTTTGACAAGAACAGTTTTGAACCATTGTTCACTTAGATAATTATTTTTTGTAAATTAGTTGTATAGTTTGTTTTTTTATTAACTATTGTCATAAAATAATGGCTACTTTACTACACTTGCTAACTTATCATAAAGTACATGAATCCACCTATTTTTTATATAGAAGGAAAAAAATACATTCCAGAAGTTCGCTTTGATTCTACAAAAGGGCTTTTAGAGTTTTCTGGGCAATGTTATCACGAATATACAGAAGAGTTTTTTGCTCCTATTTACAAATGGGTAACAGAGTATTTAGAAGAACCTGCTCGTACAATTATACTAGAGTTCAAAATGAATTATTATAATACTGTATGTTCTCGTTGTTTTTTAGAGTTTTTGGAAATGTTTGAAGATTATGCTCTTAACCAAGGTGGGCAAGTTACAGTAAATTGGTATTATAAATCAAATGACTATGACATGATGGAAAGTGGAGAAGACTATCAAGATGATTTAGAGCTAGATATTAATCTTATTTCTCACTAATCTTATTTCAAGTCAGTATATATATTATTTTTTAATCTTTATTTTTTAATTTATTCTTATGAAAAAATCAATCGGAATTGCAGTCTTAGTCATTGGTGTTTTATTAGCTGCTTTTGGTTTCTATCAAAATGAAGCCTCTTCAAAAACTTTAATACAAATCGGTAAAACAGAAATTAATACACAAAAAAATGATCCAATGACAAATCCTCTTATTATTGGGGGTGGTGTTGTTGCCATAATTGGTTTGGTTGTCGTTGTGGTAGCCAAAAAATAAATTAGTTTTTGTAAAAAATAAAAAGTCTGATTTTTTAATAAAAGTCAGACTTTTCTTTGTTTTAATTATACTGATTTTTATAAAAGCTATTTAAGAATGCAGATTTTTCCTTAGAATGGAGTCTGCAAACCCAGTTCTAAGGAAAAATAACCTAGCCTTTGTTGGTGTTTTAGCGAAGCGACACCAACAAATACACGTATAAAATCTATTCTTAAACAGCTTCATAGTTAAAATTTTGAGCAAGTGAAATGAATAGGTGTAATTTTTGTAAATTTACAAGTAGAATAAAAAAATAGATACTTTTAAGTGTCATAAATAAAACAGATAAAAAAAATATGAAGTTCAATATAATTTATTTCATTTTTATAGGAATAACTCTTTTTGTATCAGAATCTTTTGCCCAAACAGATTCTCTTTCTGATAATCTTCCAAATCAATTGACAACAGATACAAAACCTATCATTTTACTTAATGGAGATAAGAAAAATAAAGATGCAGCTAACCAGTCAAGTTCGGATGGACAAGCAATGCTATTTTTAGATTTGAAAAAAAATGGTTCTTCTTCCAGAAAAAGAAAAAAGAAAAATAAAGAACCTAAAGGCTATTACTATGGACTAGAAACCAAACGTATTTTCAGAAAGTATGAACAAGGGCGTAAGACAATTGTAGAAACCTTTTATTATCTGAAAGATTTTAAAAATCCTGACCCTTTGGTTGATATTTATTATGTTTTTGATATAAAATCTGAAAAAATTAAAACGCTGCCTCGTATAAATGCTGAAAATCATTTAGTTCTTCACGGACCTTATGAGAGAAAAGAAAATGGAAAAGTAGTCGAAAGTGGAATTTATTATGTAGGTACAAAGCACGGACGCTGGGAAAATTATCATTCTAGTGGAGTCTTGACAAACAAAGATATTTATTATAGAGGTTTTCCAAAAAACACAAAGTTTGTTTATTATGACAAGCAAAAGACAAAAATAAAAGAAATAATTCCGATGGAAAGTAACTATGTTCATGGACATTATATTACTTTCTTTGAAAGTGGGGCAATCAAAGAAGAAGGAAATTATCAATATGGAAGGCGTGTAAAACGTTGGATGAGTTATTATGATGGAAAAGCAAAAAATGCAAAAGGACAACGCCACATAGAAACACAATACACAGAAGACCCTTTTGATAAAACGACAAAACCCTATACACGTAGAGAATGGGACAAGAAAGGAAAGTACATAAAAGATAATAGAAATTAATGAAAACTATCTATTCTAAACTATTTTTGAGTAGTTTATTAATATTAACTTGGCTTCCTTTTCTTGGTTTTGCACAATTAGATAATAGTTCTTTTTACCCTAAAAAAGAGCTATTGTCTTTTTATGATTCTACCTTAAAAGTAAATCAAAGTTCAAATCAAAGACAGCTAAATCTTGAAATAGACTATTTTGGATTTTTTCGTAATAGAGAGTTTTTTGGAACTATTGCAGATGGTTATACACTTTTTGGCTCACAGTTTTTGAGTAAATTTTCGTATTCTGCTGATACAACACTCAAAATTTCGGCAGGAATATTTCTACGAAAAGACTTTGGAAGTGAAGCTAATAATAGCAGTTTTAACCAAATACAGCCTTATTTTCAATTCCTATATATAAAAAATAAGCATCAATTTATCTTTGGAAATTTAGAAGGGAACTTACAACATAATTTGATAGAGCCTTTATTTAATTTCGAAAATATAATAAATAGACGACTTGAAAATGGAGTACAATATAAATATCTATCAAAAAACACTACGTTAGATACTTGGGTAGATTGGATAACAATGATTTATCCTTATTCAGATTTTGATGAAGAATTACATTTTGGATTGAATATAGAACGCAATTTGATTACTTCTAAAAATAAAAAAAAGTGGAAAAGTACAATTCCAATTCAACTTACAGCCATTCATAAAGGAGGACAAATAAATACTACTGATACTCCTTTAGTTACCATTTTTAATGCTGCCATAGGTAACAAAACAACCTATTATTTTCAAGACAATGAAGGAAATAATACTTCTTATTTAAACTACATTCGTACGCATATTTACGGATTATTTTTCACAGATAATTCTTCAACACCTAGTTTTGATTTTGAAAATGGAATGGGATTTTATGCAAATTTAGAACTGGCGACCAAAAAACATCAACTGATGTTTTCATATTGGAGAGGGCAAGATTTTGTAGCTCCTTTGGGTGGAGATATTTATAGTTCAGCTAGTCGTATTTTTGATCCAAATAGAGAAAATGAGCCATTGAGAAATTTACTGATTTTACGTCTTTTGACTAATTTTACTATTCCAAATATTGCAAAAGATGATGCAAAAATTGTATTTCGTGCAACTCCTTTTTATAACTTAGAAAGCCAAGAGTTTAATTTTAGTACAGGCTTGTATGCTATTTTTAATGCTAACTTTCTACTCAAGAAATTTGAAAAATAATGTAGTTCAATATATCTGACAATATCAATGTTTAATAAAACGTCCAATTTTTTGCTAATCTGTTTGTTACTGTTCGTCGTAAAAGCAAGAAGTTGTTTAAGAATGGGTTTTATAGGTATGTTTGTTGGTGTCGCTTCGCTAAAACATCAACAAAGGCAGTGTTATTTTTCCTTAGAACTGGGTTTGCAATCCAATTCTAAGGAAAAATGAGTATTCTTAAACAGCTTCGCAAGTTAAAACTAAAGACCAACAAGGGGGCGAAATGAATATCTTTTGCCTAGTAATATATTAAGACAAATAAACCTTGAATGTTTTATGTAATGTTCAAAAACTCTAATTGAGAGTAAGGATTTCTTTCAACTTCTCTTTTGAATTACTGACCTCTTGATTAAATTTTACCATTGAGATTACATAAAAAACTACTAATGCTACCAAAATAAAAATTCTAGAGGTATTGTCTAAACGAGTATTAATGAAAGAGTTTGGAAGAATTATAATTATCATCCAAGACAACCATATTAATAAATAAGCAAGTACAAAATTGCTTATTCGCATTGTAATATGAATTTTGGTTTTATTTCCAAGTTCTTCGTTTTGAAGGTTACCTTCTATTAATGGTAAGAAACCCATTTTATGATGCATAATACGATTGATTTTGAAGGAGTTTATATCAACCCTACCCTCAAAGGTTGCATGATTGCTACTTGCAAAGATTCCTTTCCAGCGAAATATTTTCTTTGGTTCAGTTATTTGATTTAGTCTTTTCGCTATTTGCTCTTGAGAAAGGTGTGTTGTATAACTGACCTTTTCATAAGGTAGATATTTCATATTTTGTTATTGTTCTGTTTTAAAAAGTTCTTTAAGATTTAGTTAATTGTTTCAGTATTTCTTCTTTAGATAAATGAGTTTTGTAAGTCAAGTTTTCGTAAGGGGAAAATTTCATAGCGTCTGTGTTTATCGATATTAATCAAAGTTTTATTTTAAAATAAATCGTTTTTTGACAAGGAACAAAAATTACTCATTATTTTTATATCTTTAAAATCAGAACCATATAAATTAACTTTATATCAAGAAAACCAAACACATGAAACAACTTATAGAATGCGTTCCTAACTTTTCAGAAGGGCGCAATATGGATATTATCAATCAAATTACGAAAGAAATTGAAAGTGTAGAAGGCGTTTCACTTTTAGATGTCGATCCAGGGAAAGCAACCAACAGAACAGTAGTAACTTTTGTAGGCGAACCCGAACCTGTTTTAGAAGCTGCTTTCTTAGCTATGAAAAAAGCCAAAGAACTTATAGATATGTCCAAACACACAGGCGAACACCCTCGTTTTGGAGCGACAGATGTTTGTCCTCTTATTCCAATTGCTAATATTTCGATGGAAGAAACAGCAAAACTAGCGCATAAATTGGCTAAGCGAGTAGGCACAGAGTTAGATTATCCTGTCTATTTGTATGAAGCTGCTGCCACAAAACCAGCTCGTAAGAACTTAGCTTTTGTAAGACAAGGAGAATATGAAGGACTAAAAGAACGCATCAAAACAGAAAAACCAGACTTTGGAAAAGCTGAATTTAGACCAAAAACAGGCGCAACAGCAATAAGCGCAAGAGACTTTTTAATTGCTGTTAATTTTAATCTAAATACAACTTCGTCAAGACGTGCAAATTCTGTTGCCTTTGATGTGCGTGAAGCAGGAAGAGTTTTGAGAGAAGGAAATCCGATTACAGGAAAGATAAAAAAAGACAAGAACGGCGAACCTCTACGTCAAGAAGGAACGTGTAAAGGAACAAAAGGAATTGGCTGGTTTATCGAAGAGTACGGAATTGCACAAGTTTCGATGAACATAACTGATGTTAGAGCAACCCCTTTACATACTGCTTTTGAAGAGACACGAAAAAGTGCAGCTTCTCGTGGAATGCGTGTAACAGGAACAGAAATAGTAGGATTAGTTCCTTTAGAAATGATGACTTCGGCAGGTAGATATTTTTTAGAACAGCAAAATCGTTCGACAGGAGTTTCAGAGGAAGAACTTATCAAAATTGCTATTAAATCAATGGGTTTAGATGATTTGAAACCTTTTGATCCAAAAGAGAAAATTATTGAATACAAAATTGCTGATGCTACAAAAACGCCTTTACTTCAAAAAAACTTAACTGAATTTGCAGAAGAAACAGCTTCTGAATCTCCAGCACCGGGGGGAGGTTCTATTTCTGCTTATGTTGGAAGTTTAGGAGCTGCTTTGGGAACTATGGTAGCTAATCTTTCTTCACACAAGAGAGGTTGGGACAGCCGTTGGAAAGAATTTTCAGACTTAGCAGAAGAAGGACAAATGTATAAAAATCAATTGTTGGCTTTAGTTGATGAAGATACTCATGCTTTTAATGGAATTATGAATGCTTTTGGTTTACCAAAAGAAACTGAAACGGATATTACTGCAAGAAAAAAAGCTATTTCTGATGCAACAAAAAATGCGATTGAAGTTCCGTTGAGAATGATGGAAATTTGTGCTTCAATGTTTGATTGGTTGGAAAAATTAGCTAGAACAGGAAATCCAAATTCGGCTTCTGATACAGGCGTAGGTGCAATTTGTGTACGTGCTGCTTTGCGTGGAGCTTACTTGAATGTAAAGATTAATGCTGCTTCTTTTGATGATATGACTTTTATTGAAGAAAGTTTAGAAAAAGCAAAAGCCTACCACAAAACAGCAAAAAAAGGAGAAAAAAAGGTCTTGAAAATTGTCAAAAAAGCTATTGAGGAAATGTAAAGGTTATAGTAATATTTACAGGTTATTTTACAAATAAATCAAAAGACCATTTCAAGTTTACCTTTGAAGTGGTCTTTTGTAATTTTACTCTTACGTTTTAGTGTGAGAAAATGTATACCCGATGCCGTTGTTGGTGTTTTAGCGAAGCGACACCAACAACCACTCAAATCAATTTAAAATAATTGAGCTGCAATTTTTTCAGTAGCTCCCGAACGTCCCATTGTATAATAATGAAGACAGGGCGCACCTTTCTCAATCAGTTCTTTTGATTGCTGCACAGCCCATTCTATTCCTATTTCCACAACAGCTTTATTATCTTTACAAGCAGAAACTGCAGTTACCAAATCATCGGGAATATCAATATGAAAAATACGTGGCAAAACACTTAGTTGCTTTTTTGTTGTAAAAGGTTTTAAACCAGGAATAATTGGAACATTGATTCCGACTTCTCTACATTTTTCTACAAACTCAAAATATTTTGCATTATTGAAAAACATTTGAGTAACAATATATTCTGCACCTGCATCTACTTTTGCTTTTAAGTAAGCCAAATCACTATTCAGATTGGGAGATTCGAAGTGTTTTTCAGGATAACCAGCCACACCAATACAAAAATTTGTTGGAATTGGGTGATGCAAATCATCATCGATATAATTCCCTTCATTCATATTTACAATTTGTCCAATTAAATCAACGGCATAATTATGTCCATCTTTTTCTGGAATAAAAGAACCCTCTGATTTGACAGCATCTCCACGAAGAGCAAGGACGTTTTCAATACCTAAAAAAGACAAATCTATAAGAGCATTTTCAGTTTCTTCTTTTGAAAAGCCTCCACAAATGATATGAGGAACAGCATCTACTTGATAACGATTCATAATAGCTGCACAAATACCAACTGTACCAGGGCGTTTGCGAGTTACCTTTTTCTCTAAAAGTCCTTCTCCACGTGTTTTATACACATACTCTTCTCTGTGATAAGTAACATCAACAAAAGGAGGATTAAATTCCATCAATGGGTTCATTGCATCAAAAATGGACTGAATACTTTCACCTTTGAGTGGGGGAATAAGTTCAAATGAAAAGAGAGTTTTTCCTTTGTTTTCGTTTAAATGTTCAATTACTTTCAATGCTGTTCTGTTTTAGAGTAAGATAGATGATAAAGAAGATGAAAAAAATATTATTTTAGTCTTAGAATATTGTGTGAGATATGTTTGTTTGATTTAGTAGGCTACAAATATACAACTTACAACTTATTTAATTAAATTTGTTTTACAGAAAAAAAGTGCCAAAGCAGAATTTTTATTTAAAAAAGACTGGTTTTTACTTTTTTGTCTATCTTCTAAAATCTAATTTCTAAATTTTTATGAACCCTTGTGTAATTTGGTTTATTGGTCTTTCAGGTGCTGGTAAAACAACGCTTTCAGACGCTCTTTTTGAAGAATTAAAGAACAAATATACTTCTGTTCTGCTCAAAAAATTAGATGGTGATTTGCTTCGAAATGGTCTTAACAATAATCTTGGATTTTCTTTAACAGACCGAAATGAAAATATTCGTCGTTCGGCAGAGGTAGCCAAACTTTTTTATGAAACTGGTTTTGTTGTTTTGGCTTCTTTTATTACTCCTACTCATCAAAATCAAAAAACTATTGATGAGATTTTTCAACAAAAGGAAAATTCTGAAATAAAAAACTTATTCAGAATTTTTATCGATTGTCCTTTAGAAACATGTGAACAAAGAGATGTAAAAGGACTTTACAAAAAAGCACGTACAGGCGAAATAAAAGAGTTTACAGGAATTAGTAGTCCTTTTGAAAAACCGTTGCTAAGTCAGACAGATTTAATTATTGATAGCAGCAAACATACAGTTAAAGAAAGTATAGGACTTATTTTGGATAAATTAGAAGAAAAAGGGTTTTTGCAAAAAGTATAGCTTACTATTTGAATAAATAAAAGCTAGAATACTAGAAATTTTGAAAAAAAATGCTACTTTGTGATAGGATTCTAAAAATATCTAAAGAATACTCTTCGTCTTTGTTAGTGTTTTAGCGAATGTTTTAGCGTGGCGACACTAACAAAATATTAAACTTCAATACTCGTATTGAATCTTATTTCCCATTTTGTATAAAAAATACTGTTACTATGAGTTTGCTCAAAAACCTTATCAATAAATTCCAACAACTTTTTAGTGGTTCGGCTGCTCCAAGTCCAGATTCAAGTAGAGCTACACAAGCAAGACAACAGCTTTTTGTGGCAATTTTGGAAGCCTGTGATGATGGAATTATCACAACTGATGAAATGTCTGATGTGAGAGCATTACAAGCTAGGCTAGGAATGTCTGATTCAGAACTCAACAGCATTAAAATCCAAGTTTTACAAAATCTCATTGATAGAGTAATGGAAGATAATATTGTTACTGAAGAGGAAATGGACTTTATCGAACAAATAGAAATTGACCTCCAACTTGGAGTTGCTGATTCTTTAAAAATAAAAGGAGATATCGAAAGAGTACGAAGAATGTACAAACGTTCGAAGTCTGTTGGTGGAGATGAATTTGATGATGATGATTTTTTTGACGATGATAACGACGACTACGATGAAGACTATGACGATACAGAATATGATGATGATGAGGGAATAGACATCGGAGATGCTGCTGCAATAGCTACTGCTGTGGGTGTAGGTGCAGTTTTGGCAGATGAGTTGTCTGAAAGTGACGCAGAAGAAAATGCAGTTGAAGAAGGTAGTGAAGATGCTAATGAAACAGAAAATTTCTCTGACGAATCATAGAATAAAGTTTTTATAGTTAGTCTAAGGATTAATTATTTGTGAATTCTAAGAAAGTACAAAAGTCCTAATTTATCATACAGCTAACAACATTTTTTATTCAAGGTTAAGCAAGTTATGCCTTTACTATTTTAAAGCGCAACAATTTTTGTGGTTTAGTGTTTAGTTACAGCAAACATTATATTTTTAATGCTCATTAATTAATCTAGGCTTATTTTTTGCAATATTTCTATTCAAAATAATTGGTAAGCAACTCTTACGAATATCCTGCTCTATTTTTCGATATTTTTATTTACTATTTTTTCAACTTATGATTCCAGCACCTTTACCAAGTAATGAAAACGAACGATTAAATGCTCTTTTGCGCTATGAAGTAATGGATACTGATTCTGAAAAAGAATTTGATGATTTGGTAAAACTCGCTTCTCAAATATGTGAGTCTGAAATTTCTTTGGTTTCTCTTATTGATTCTGAACGTCAATGGTTTAAAGCAAAAGTAGGTTTAGATGCTGCTGAAACGCATAGAGATATGGCATTTTGCGCTCACGCAATTCTTCAAGATGACGTTTTTGAAGTAGAAAATGCGCTTGAAGACGAGCGTTTTCATGATAATCCTTTAGTCGCAGATAAAGATGGTTTGAATATTCGTTTTTATGCAGGAATGCCTCTCAAAAATCCAGAAGGACTAAATTTGGGAACGCTCTGCGTAATTGATAATGTTCCTAAAAAACTAACAGAAGCCCAAAAATTTGCTCTCAAAACACTAGGAAGTCAAGTAGTAACACAGTTAGAACTACGTCTTAAATTTAGAGATTTACAAGAAGAAATGAAGAAAGTACAGGCTGCTCAAAGACAGCTTGTAGAAACAGAAAAAATGGCAACATTAGGGCAACTTGCTGCCAATGTAGCGCACGAAATAAATACTCCTTTAGGAGCAATTCGTTCTTCAGCTGACAATTCAGTAATTACGATGAACGAACTTTTGCCTCGCCTTGCAGGTTTTTTGCAAGGGTTATCGCAAGAAAAATCAATTGTTTTTAATAATTTAATAGAATATTCGGCAAGTGCTAAGAGTAACTTCTCCTCTAGGGAAAAACGAGCTGTAAAATATGAGTTAATAGAAAAACTAGAAGAACAAAATATTGATGATGCAAATACAATTGCTGATTATATAGTAGAATTAGGATTGTATAATAATCCAGAACTTTATGAACCTTTGTTAGAAACAGAAAATCCTTGTTATACTTTTAAGGTAGCCCATCAGTTATCAGCAATTGCCAAAAATAACAAAACAATAAAGTTAGCTACTGATAAAGCTTCCAAAATTATATTTGCCCTCAAAAACTTTTCTCGTCAAAATCAAACAGGACAACAAGCAAAAGTAAATATCAATGCTACTATTGAGGATACGATTACTCTTTATGAAAATCAATTCAAACATGGCATAAATCTACAGCTTCATCTTGAAGAAATTCCTGAGTTCATGGGCTATCCAGATGAATTAGTACAAGTTTGGACAAATCTTATTCATAATGCTATTCAAGCTATGAAAAGTAAAGGCGAACTAACCATAACGACAAAGTTAAAAGCAAATTCTCAAAACAAAAAGATACATCTTTCCGTAACAGATACAGGTGCAGGTATCCCAAAAGATATACAAAAAAAAGTATTTAATCCTTTCTTTACTACAAAAAGAGAAGGTGAAGGAAGTGGATTAGGATTAGATATTACCAAAAAAATAGTGGAAAAACACAATGGTAAAATTTGGTTTGAAACACAAGAAAATAAAGGAACTACTTTTTTTGTAGAATTACCACTATAAGTAAATAGAAGTAACTATTTCTAATCAAATTTTTTTACTCAAAAAGATAAGTCTAGTTTAAAAATAGGAACTAACTAACAATTAATCAGTAGGTTATCTCAACCTGTGCACTTGAAATTATTCAATATGCATCATTTTATTACTACGTGTCTTGTTCTTGATGTCATAAAGATATAATTTTTTTAACTTTGAAAAACTATTATCAATTCCAAAAACGATTCAAAATTCTTATTTTATGGCAAAAGCAAAAAAGACAAAAGCGATTCTTTGCGTAGATGATGACCACATTATCTTAGGCAGTCTCAAGATTCAATTAATGCAAGAGTTTAATGACGATTTTATTATCGAAACAGCAGAAAGTGGAGACGAGGCATTAGAAATTCTTGATTTTCTAACAGAAAGAAATATCAATACATTAGTTATCATTACAGACTGGCTAATGCCTGAAATGAAAGGTGATGAGCTTTTGGTAGAAGTAAATAAACAATTTCCGAAAGTAGGTAAAATAATGCTATCAGGACAAGCAGAAGAAGAAGCTATTCAAACAGCTTTTGAAGAGGGAAATATGCACTTTTTCTTATCCAAACCTTGGGATAAAAAAGAACTAATAGATAAAATTTATAAATCTGTTGAGATGATAAATGCCTAGTTGTCTCTCATAAAATAAAAGTAAAAGGTTTGACATACTAATCAGTAGGTCAGACCTTTTTTATTGACTTCTGATAACTCTTTGATAACTCTCATTTTTAGCTAAAATAATTACTTTTTTGTAATTTTACATTATGTCTATTCCATCACACATCATCGACGAAATAAGAGATAATGCCCACATTGAAGAAGTAGTGGGAGATTTTGTTACGCTCAAAAAGCAAGGAGCTAGTTTCAAAGCCTGTTGTCCCTTTCATCAAGAAAAAACACCTTCTTTTGTCGTTACTCCAAGTAAAGGAATTTTTAAGTGCTTTGGTTGTGGGAAAGGAGGAGACAGTATTACTTTTGTGATGGAACACGAGAGTATGAGTTATCCTGAAGCCTTGCGTTTTTTGGCAGGAAAATACAGCATTACAATTCCAGAAGAGAATGAAGCGAGTGATGAAGCTAAGGAAGAGCAAAGACACAAAGAAAGCCTTTTAATTGTACTTGCATTTGCACAAAAATTTTATACCGAAAATCTCAAGAATACAGACGAAGGAAAGTCTGTTGGAGGAAGTTATTTTAGAGAGCGTGGGTTTATACAAAAAACACAAGAAAAATTTGAGCTAGGTTATGCGTTTGACGAGTGGGATTCTATCTTAAAAGCTGCAATAGAAAAAGGACACAGCAACCAGTTTTTGGAAGATACAGGACTGATAATAAAAAAAGAAGATAGGAATTACGACCGTTTTCGTGGGCGTGTAATGTTTCCAATTCATAATGTTTCGGGCAGGACAATTGGTTTTGGTGCAAGAGCTTTGAAAAAAGACCAACAACCTAAATATCTCAATAGTCCAGAAACAGAAGTTTATCAAAAAAGCCATGTTCTTTACGGAATTTTTCAAGCCAAAAATGCCATTCGTAAAGAAGAAAATTGTTATTTAGTAGAAGGATATACAGATGTAATCGGATTGCATCAAGCAGGTATTGAAAATGTAGTGGCAAGTTCGGGTACTTCGCTTACAGATGGACAAATAAATCTTCTAAAACGATTTACTGACCGTGTAACTCTTCTTTTTGATGGTGATAAAGCAGGTCTAAAGGCTGCCATTCGTGGAATAGATATTATCTTAGAGCAAGGTTTGGATGTTCAAGCTGTTGTTTTGCCAGAAGGACACGACCCAGATACGTTTGTTACAGAACAAGGAGGAGATAAAACTAAAATATATTTGGAAAGCAAAGCTCAGAATTTTTTGCGTTTCAAGTATCAAGTTTTAGTTCCTGATAAAGATGACCCAATAGCTAGAGCAAGTGCATTGAAAGAGCTTTGCCAAACGATTGCTGTTGTACCTGATGTTTTTAAGCGTTCTTTATTAAATAAAGAATTGGCACACTGGATGGAAATAAGTGAGCAAGATGTTATTTTAGAAACAAATAAGTTTATTCATAAAAGAGCAGAACAAAAGCTAAAGGAAAAAGAGCGAGAAAAAAATAGACAGCAAAGAGAAAGACAACAAAATAGAAATAGTCAAACTTCTGCTCAAAATAATACGCAAACAAACTCAACTCTTGATGAGCTTGGTTATTTTCCACCTTCAGAATATGCACAGATAGGGTATGAACAAGGGTTTCAAAATGAACCTAACTACGAAGAATTAGCAGGACAAGCTATCAATTTATCAGAATTGGAAGCTGCATTTAATCCTCAACCAAAAAAAGAAGAAAAAGAACTTACTGTTTTTCGTCAATATGAAGATGAAATTACACGTCTGATGATTCGTTATGGACACCAAACTATTGCAGGAGGAGAATATATTTGTGATTATATTTTGGAAGAAATAAGTGAAATTCCATCGCTTAATCCGTCTTACTCACAGCTTCGAATTATTTATGAAAATGCACGAATAAATGATATTAAAATTTCTTATCAAGAACTATTGACAGATTTTATTCAGAATGATGAGAAATTAATTCAAATCGTTACAGGGTTTTTGACAGATTCTTCACAGATTAGCCCAAACTGGGAAAAGCGTATGCAACTTGTCATTCCTAACGAAGAACAACAATTAGCTACAATTATTCCTCAAACTATTTTACACCTAAAAAGAGTTTTTTTGAAAGGTGTTTTGAATGAAAACTTACGCAAAATCAAAAAAGCAAATAACCAAAGCCAAGAGGAGATAGAAAAATTAATGCTTATTTATCAAGAACTTAAAGCACAAGAGATTCAAATCTCTAATGAATTAGGAATTGTTATTCATAAATAAGAAGTTGTTTAAGAATGGGCTTTGTAGATATATTTGTTGGTGTCGCTACGCTAAAACACCAACAAAGGCTGTGTTATTTTTCCTTAGAACTGGGTTTGCAAACCCAGTTCTAAGGAAAAATGAGTATTCTTAAACAACTTCTAAGATTCTTTTTGAAAAAAAACTTTATTCTACTTATTTAATTATAATAATTGAATAAAAAATTTTGCATTTTGGTAAAAGTAGTGTAGATTTGAGAACAAACAAATCATTTTTTGATATTGAATTAAAAAATAACGTAGAAAAATACAATTACATAAAAAATTATAGAAAATAATTGGTAACCAGTTAGTACGGTATTTGATTACCTTTTTAATTAAGTTATTTTCTAATTTTCATTTACCATCTTATCACTCAAATATATTTACTATGGGTTCTAAAAAAATACTTATTGCAGAAGATAGTTCTGTAATTCAAAACATTACTCGCAAAGTATTGCAGTTTCAAAACTATGAAATAGACACAGCAAAAGATGGTTTGCAAGTTTTGGAAGCAATGGCAATGCAAGATTTTGATGCAATATTAATGGATATTAATATGCCAAAAATGGATGGAATGGAATGTGCCAAAAAAATCCGTGCGATGAGCGACCCTAAAAAGTCTAAGATTCCAATTATTGCAATTACTGGAAATGCTCGTAATTATACAGCAAAGGATTTCAATGCTGTGGGAATCAATGATTATATGCAAAAGCCTGTAAATTTTGATGATTTAGTTGAAAAACTATCTTCTTATTTAGATAAATAAATAAGCCAAAAAATAAAATAAAAAGAGATTTACTTCCAAAATCAGATTTTATCTCGGTAAAATTAAAAACCTTCATCATTCTATTGTAGAATAATGAAGGTTTTTGCTTTCAAAAAAAAAGAGGAACTGTTTTATAAGTATAAGCTAATTAATTTCTACATAATCATAAATAAAAAACTACCTCATTTTCAAAGGTAAACTATACGCCAAACGTAAGGAATAAACAGAATTGCGAACAGCAAATCCAAATCTGTCTAAGAACACACTATTTCTCCCCCAGTAGTGTCTAAATTCTGCCGAAAGCCACTTCCAGCCACCTGTTTCATATCGAAGACCAAAACCAACGAGCCAACCCACATCAAAATCATGAGTTGCCCAGCGTAAATCAAAACTAGGATTTTTATCATATTTTACTTGCCAAAGATAAGCTCCTGAAACTGCTGCCGAAACTTGATAATGCCAATAGTTTCCTTCAAAAATATAGGAAAGTGAATACTGATTTTCCAAATAATGCAATCGTAAAGGGATTACATCTGAGCGTTCTTTGCCTATATTTCCTCCAATTTGATTGTAAAGAATTTGTGGAGCAATGCGCCAATTATCTTTCAATTTTATTTCTAAAAAACCTCCTGCGCCATATGCAAAACGACGAAAGTTTTCAATATTTCGTATTCTTGAATAGTTTGCTTGTGAAAGAAAACCTGCCGAAAGAAGTTGAGCCTGTGCAGAGTTTATGAACAAGAAAAAAACTGAAGATAAAATAGATAAAAGTAATTTCTGTTTCATTTTTTGTCGTTCAAAAAAGTATTTGTATTTATTCTGTATTTCATCATATAAATTATTTATCAATTCTGCCAAATAGTTATTGAGCGTATAAAACAAAAATAGTAGGAATTTTATGTAAATCTGGAATTTCTTTTTTCCACTCTCCGACTGTTTTTGTCTTGATAAACTGACTTTTAGAAGTAATATTTGAAGCAATACAAAGACGAGTTTTGGGGTTCAAAACCTTTAAAATATCATTCAACAAAGGATTATTACGGTAAGGAGTTTCCATAAAAATTTGTGAACGCTTTAGTTTCTTGCTTTCAGATTCTAAATTTTTAACTTCATTCTTACGTTTTTCTTTATCAATAGAAAGATAGCCATGAAAAGCAAAATTTTGTCCATTAAAACCAGAAGCCATCAAGGCAAGTAGAATAGATGAAGCCCCCACAAGTGGAACAATTTCAATATTATTTTTGTGTGCATATTCGACTGCTAATGCTCCAGGGTCTGCAACTCCAGGGCAACCTGCTTCTGACATAATTCCAATTTTTGTAGGCTCATTATTCTCATCTTTTGCAGGAATTTTCTTGAAATAGTTTTCTAGTTCTGCTTTAGTCGTTTTCTTATCTAGTTGAAAAAGAACTAAATCATCTATTACAATCCCTAATTTGAGCGCAGAAATAAAACGCCTTGCTGTTCTTAGATTTTCTACCAAAAAATACTTTGTTTGACGAATAATCATTGGAATTTCTCTAGAAAGGCTTTCTTTATTTCCTTCCTTTAACCAAATTGGAATTAAATATATTTTCATTGTATATGCTAATTGCTATCAAAAAATAATAAAATAACGTAAATATAAACTAAACTTAACAAATCGTTCACTTACTTAATATCAAAAGTGGATAAATGAAACACTAACTTTGCAGTCAAATATAGAATACCCTACTTATTCAAATTGGGGTATCTCAAAAGTAAATTCAATAAAACGAAAAATATTCAATTCATCTTGAACCTACCTCTGCAAAACCCTCTTCCTGCCAAAAACGAAAATAAAACAAATCTCTCAAAGATACTACTTCGCATATTATATGCAGTATTAATTGTTTGTTTGTTTTTGGTTTCGATAGATATGTTGATGAGTGCTTTTCGCTTGTTTGGAAAAGAGGTTGCTGATACTATTTTTTCGGTTTCATCACATCCTTTCGTTGGAATTTTTATTGGGCTTTTAATTACTGCCATTCTGCAAAGTAGTTCTACCGTTACAGCAATGGTAGTGGCTGCCGTAGCAGCAGGTGCGCTTACTATCGAAACGGCAACTCCTATTATTATGGGAGCAAATGTGGGAACAACTATTACGAGTGCTATTGTTGCATTAGGGCATATTTCGAAAAAGAAAGAACTCCGAAAAGCTTTTGCAGCAGCTAGTTTGCACGATTTTTTTAATGTATTGACAGCCCTGATTCTTTTTCCATTAGAATATTATACTCATTTTTTGTCTAATTTAGCCAAATATGTAACTGAATTACTTCCTTTTTCGGTTACTTCTGGAAATTTTATTCCTCCTATTATTTCTATTCCGTCTAATTTTGTAGTCAGTCAATTAGAGGACTATCCTATCTTGATTCTGATTTTTGCAATTCTCTGTTTGTTTTTGGCTATTCGTTTGTTTATCAATCTTTTGAAAGAGCAAATGATAGGGAAACAAAGGCAACAAATACACGAACTTTTTTTTGGAAGCACTTGGAAATCTTTTGGATGGGGATTTATTACTACGGCAGCTATTCAATCTAGTTCAGTTACTACATCATTAGTTGTTCCTTTGGTCGCTACTCGTAAGGTAAACATTCAAAAAGCTTTTCCTTTTGTTGTAGGAGCAAATATCGGAACTACACTCACTACACTTTTGGCAGCACTTTTTAAGTCAGAGGCAGCTATCACAATTGCTCTTGTTCATATTTTATTTAATCTTGTTGGTGCTATGATTTTCTTGATTATTCCTTTCATGAGACAAATTCCTATTTCACTTTCACAACGTCTGGGAATGGCTGCCATGAATAACCGAAGTAGCGCACTAGCTTATTTATTAGTTGTCTTTTTTGTGCTTCCTTTTGGAATGATTTATAGTTCTTTTCAACAGAATGACTTAGATTTGCAGAAAGTAAGCACAACAGAGATACAAAAAGACTCTTCTTTGCTTGAAGAAGAAAAAAAAAAGTAAATCTAAGAAAACGAATCTCTATAAGTTAATATACTGTCTATAAAAATAACTAAGTACGAAAAATGGATTTTCACATCATATTTATGATTTTGGGTTTTAGTTTTGCAGCCTACTCAGTAGTAGGTAACGATGTAATCCAAACATTAGGAACATTTATAAGCTCTAATGGCAAAACACCTTGGTATTTACTTTGGGCTTATACAGGAGCGATTTTGATAACTGTACTTTTTTATGGTTGGTATTCTGGACAAGGTGTAGCCTATGGAAGACTCAATGAAATTCCTTTTCCTGATGTTTTGCAATGGTGGCACGTTTTGCCTCCTTTAGTTTTACTAATTATTACTCGTTTTGGTATTCCTGTCAGTACGACTTTTTTAGTTTTGAGTGTTTTTGCTACCAAAAAGATTGGAAGCATGGTTACCAAATCAGCTTTGGGTTATTTGGTTGCTTTTGGTACTGCTATTTTTGTTTACTTTTTGATAAGCCGTTTTTTTGAAGAAAATTTTATCAGAAAAGAAATAAAGAAAAATGAAAAAAGAATATGGACAGTCTTGCAATGGGGTTCGACAGGCTTTTTGTGGTCGCAATGGTTAATTCAAGACTTAGCAAATATTTATGTATATCTTCCTCGTGGAAACGACCTTTCTACAACTGCTTTTGTTTTGTCAATGCTTATGCTAGTGGGATTATTGGGTTATATTTTTTATAGTCGTGGTGGTAAAATCCAAAAAATTGTTACAACCAAAACTAATACTACGGATATTCGTTCGGCTACTATTATCGACCTTATTTATGGAATTGTTTTGTTTATTTTTAAAGAAATGAGTGATATTCCGATGAGTACGACATGGGTTTTTGTTGGTCTTTTGGCTGGGCGTGAACTAATGATAAATCTTCGTGTCAATATGCAAGCTGCTTTTGAAGCTCGTCTGAAACAAGAAAAGAAAAAGGCTATAAAGAAAGGGAATCTGAATGAAATTTCAGAAGAACAAGATATTTTGAATCATCCACTTTATCCACGTTATTCGGATACAATTGGGATTTTAAGAATGATAGGTTCTGACTTATTGAAAGTATTTGCTGGACTATTGGTCAGTTTGATTTTGGTTGTGCTGATTAGCGAATGGAGAGGAGATACAAGTTCTATTTTAGATGAATTGTTTAACTTTTTAAGTAGCCTTTGGTAGCCAAATAAATCTAACAATGTTTTGTTTAGTAGTCAATTTTATGTTAGCTAATCAGTTTTATAAGATTAAGATAATGCTTATCTGAATCACGTTTTGAAGAACTGTAAAGTGAAGCTACTACTCATTTTTCCTTAGAATTGGATTTGCAGTTCTAAGGAAAAATAACATAGCCTTATTAGTATTTTAGTGAAACGACACTAACAAACACAGAATATACTGTTAAAGACAAACTTTTAACCTACTACTTTCAAAATGCCTTTACAAATTTTACATAAGTCAGAAAGTCGTTTGGTTGCTCTTTGGCAAATCAGTGAAAACAGCCAGTTTTTTGAAGATAAATTACCAAAAGAGGATTTAGAATATATCAATAGTAAATATTCAGACAAAAGCTCAAACAAAAAACTACAAGCAAAGCAAAACGAGAAAAAACTAGAACGTTTGGCTGTTCGATTTCTACTTAAGAGTTTAGTCGAATACATGAATTTTGATTATACTTTTTTAGCAAAAACAAAAACAGGAAAACCTTTTTTGAAAGATAATGAAAACCTCAAGCTTTCTATCTCCCATGATTTTCCTTTTTGTGCTGCCATTATCGCCCAAAATAATGAAGTCGGAATTGATATTCAATCGCTTACACCAAAAATTGACCGAGTTTTTCATCGTGTAATGAGCCTAGAAGAACAATCAAAAGCACAAACATTGAAAGAACAAACTCGTTTTTGGTCTTCAAAAGAAGCTCTTTACAAATACGCAGATATTGAAGGACTTTTTTTTAAAGAAGATTTGAATGTTAATTCAATTACGACCTGTAAAAGCAGCGAAGCTAATTACGGATTACGGATTACGAATAATAATTATGAAAATGAAAAAATGCAGCTTTTTGGTAGGATTAAAAGTAATTTAATTTCTGATAAATGGCTGCCTTTATCTCATCATTCTTTTAAAAATGAAGACAAGGAATTTGTAGTCGTTTGGTTATAATTCATTATTATTCTTTGACCTTCATTCCTAGTTTTGTATAAACTTCTGTTCCAGAAAGCTCTATTATATCTCCAGACTGCATTTCTCCTAATTCAAGACCTTCAATAGAATAACGCACCAAACGCAATGTTGGGAATTTTACGGCTGCTGTCATGTGTCTTACCTGTCTATTTTTCCCTTCTGTCAAAGTAAGTGAAATCCAAGAAGTTGGGATAGAAGCACGGTAACGAACAGGTGGATTACGTGGTGGAAGTGTGGGTTCTGAAATAGATTCAGCCTTTGCTGGGCTTGTAAAATAATCTTTTTTCTTGATACGAATAACTATTCCTTCTTCTAATTGCTTTATTGCTTCCTTATGAATTTGTCCATCTACTTGCACATAATAAGTGCGTTCGTGTTTGAAGCTAGGATTTAGGAGTTTGTGATTAAGTTTTTTATCATCGGTCAGAATTAATAATCCTTCACTATCAGTATCTAGTCTGCCAAGTGGATAGACATTTTTAGGAAAATCAAAAGCCAAATCGGCAAGTGTTGCCTTGTCGCCTTCTTTTGAAAACTGACAAATCATTCCGTAGGGTTTGTAAATAATGAAATAACGCATATTTTTCTTGTATAAATTTTTGAATTACTTTTTTACAAAGTACGCATTTTCAGAAACAAAAAACACTTCTATTTTTAGGAAATAAAAGTGTTTCTTTCTCATTCTAAAGTATAAACTATATGTGTAGATTAATCTCCTCCTAATATTCCACCTAAAGAAGTTGTTTTCGAAACAGCTTTACTCATCGGAGAAAGAGCCTGAACGAGTTTTGAAAGAGGCATTGATTGTAACCAAACTTTTCCAGTTCCAGAGAGTGTAGCCAAAAATAAACCTTCGCCACCAAAAAACATTGATTTTAAATCTCCTGCTTTTTTAATATCCATCGTAACTCCTTCCTCAAAAGCAACAATACAGCCTGTATCTACTTTCAACGTTCCTCCTTTTAATTCTTTTTCAATGACAGTTCCTCCAGCGTGAAAAAATACCATTCCATCGCCTTGTAGTTTTTGCATAATAAAGCCTTCGCCACCAAAAAAGCCAGAACCAAAGCGTTTGTTTAAATGAACAGAAATTTTTGCACCCAAAGCAGCACAAAGAAAACTATCTTTCTGTACAATCAAGGTGCGATTATTACAAGAAGCAAGTTGAACAGGTGTAACCGTTCCAGGGTAAGGTGCTGCAAAAGCGACCTTTCCTTTTCCACTTCCTCGTTGCGTAAAGTGAGTCATAAAAAGAGATTCACCAGTTATCATCCTTGCACCTGCTGACATAAGTTTTCCAAAAATGCCTTGCTCGGGTTCTGAACCATCACCCATTTTGGTTTCGAAGTTTATATTTTCTTCCATATAGAGCATTGCACCAGCTTCTGCAATAACGGTTTCATTTGGGTCTAATTCTACTTCTACAATCTGAATATCGTTTCCGATAATTTTATAATCTATTTCATGTGATTTCATAGGAAAAGGTAGGTTTTTTTAGTTAGAAAGACTTGAAAATTTATTTGCTATCAAAAAATACAGATTTTGTAGTTGAAATGCAAAATTGAAGTTATTTATTCTGAATAAAATATCTTACAAAGCAATTTCTTATTTTTATGAAATTTATTCTCTCAAAAAAATATAATATAAATGAACCTCAAGTTAAAAATGTACTTTGTTTTATTTAGTGTCTTATTATTCTCTGTTTGTAGTTGTGTAACACAGAAAAAGACTGAAGGATTTAATAAAGAAAATGGTAACTATTATAATTCAAAAGTTGGTTTTGAAATAGATATTCCTAAAACTTGGTATGTACTTAGTGATAAGCAGATAGATAATATGCTTACCACAATGTGGAACAAAATGATAGAAGATAGTTTAATATCAAAAGAAGAAGTTGAAGATGCAGCAACATTTGCATTTTTAGGTTTTCAAACTCGCCCTAACATAGATATAGAAGAAAACCCTTATATAGGCATTATAATAAATAATGAAGAAAAAATCCCTAATATACAGATTGTATTTGAGAGTATAGAAAAATTTCCTAATCTGAAAACAGAAAGTGATTATATTGCCCATGCTGAACTTGGTAGAAGTCCATCTAAGTTAAATCCAGATTATATATCAAAAAAAGTGTTTTCAGAGAGAGAGTTTTATTACTTAAATATCTTAAAAGAGGAGGATAAAAATATTGCTACAAACAAAAGGTATACAACTCTAGTAGGTAAATTTGCATTATCTATTACTGTATCCTATTTTAATGAAAAGCAAAAGAAAGAAGTTGAAGAAATTTTGGAAACTATGAAGTTTGAAAAGTAAAAAATATAGAATTATTTTCAACGAAAAAAGCGTCTTAGAAATAAATCTAAAACGCTTTTTTTATTGTATTTAACTAATAGTTAATCGCTAAAAACTAATCATTATCTTTTGCCTTTCATCATTTTGGCTAATTTTTTACTTCCACCTGCACCTTGGAATTGGTTCATTTTACGCATCATTTTACGCATTTCGCCAAACTGTTTGATAAGGTTGTTTACTTCTTGAATTGTACGTCCACTACCAGCAGCCAAACGACGACGACGACTTCCATCTAATACATCTGGATTTGCTTTTTCGTGGTCAGTCATTGAATTAATAATTGCTTCGATAGGACGGAACGCATCATCATCGATTTCAAAATCTTTCATTTTTGAGCCAATTCCTGGTAACATTCCTACCAAATCTTTGATATTACCCATTTTTTTGATTTGTTCGATTTGAGAAATAAAATCGTTGAAATCAAATTGGTTTTTACGGATTTTCTTATTGATTCTTCTTGCTTCATCTTCATCATAAGCTTGTTGCATACGATCAACAAGTGAAAGAACATCACCCATTCCCAAAATACGCTGTGCCATACGGTCTGGATAGAAAGCATCTATTCCATCCATTTTTTCACTCGTACCGATAAACTTAATTGGCTTATCCACCACTCTACTAATAGAAAGGGCAGCACCACCACGAGAATCACCATCTAATTTCGTAAGAACAACACCATCATAATTAATACGGTCGTTGAATATTTTTGCAGTCGTAACGGCATCTTGACCTGTCATTGCATCTACCACAAACAAAGTTTCGGTAGGATTCAAGACTTTTTTCATTTCTGCAATCTCTGTCATTAGAGATTCATCAATTGCCAAACGACCAGCCGTATCTACAATGATTATTTTTTTACCATTACTTTTACCGTGTTTGATAGCATTTTCTGCAATCTGAACAGGATTTTTATTTTCAGGCTCTGCATATACTTCAATATCTATCTGTGAAGCAAGTGTTTGTAACTGCTCAATGGCAGCAGGACGGTAAATATCACAGGCTGCCAAAAGAACTTGACGACCTTGCTTTTTGAGATGATTTGCAAGTTTTGCAGTAAAAGTAGTTTTACCAGCACCATTCAGACCAGCCACCAAAATAATAGAAGGATTACCAGAAAGATTCATTTCTTTCCTCTCTCCACCCATCAAAGCTGTCAGTTTATCATAAACAATTTTAGTGAAAAGTTCCCCTGGTTTTACGGCAATAAGAACTTCACGTCCATAGGCTTCATCTTTTATTTCGTCTGTAACGGCTTTTGCTACCTTATAATCTACATCGGCATCTACCAAAGCACGACGAATTTCTTTGATTGTCGTTGCTACGTTTACTTCTGTAATTTTCCCCTCGCCTTTCAGCGATTTCATGGCTTTGTCTAATCGGGCTGTTAAATTATCTAACATATATCAAGGTCGGTTGTATTTTTTCTATGAAAATGGAATTTCTTTATTTTTAACTATTAACCGTCAACGAGGCTTTGCCGTCATTGAGAAGTTTTAAACACACAAAGTTAAATAAAAACAAGGAATAAACAAGATTTTGAAGCGAAGTTGTAGAACAATCTTAGTCTAGATTTATAACTTTGAAAGTCTGTTTTTAGAAAAAATTAATAGGAATATATACTTTTATAACTATTTTTTTGAATTATTCGAACCTTTGTTTGCCCAAAAAATAGGTATCTTTGTTAAAAATAGTGTCTTATATAATCTTTCGTCTATGAAAAAACAAAACTTTATCTATTCTTTTGTAATCTCTTTACTGAGCATTTTCTTCCTTTCTTTTGTGGTAAATTCTAATCAAATTTCTATAAAAAATAATAGTGTAGTTACTCCAATAGATAAAAATCAGCTTATTGAGCTTACTCAAAAAGATGATGATTCGCTTTTTATAATTAATTTTTGGGCTACTTGGTGCGCTCCCTGTGTGCGTGAACTTCCTTATTTTAATACTGCAAACAAGAAATATACTGATAAAATTTCGATGAAACTTATCAGTATGGATTTTGATGACCAGTTGGAAAAACGAGTAATTCCATTTTTCGAACGAAAAAACTTTGAAGATTATGCAATGGATAAGTATCTTATTACGTCTATGGATTATGACAACTGGATGCCTAAGATAGACAAAGACTGGTCAGGTTCTATTCCTGCAACGCTTTTTTATAATAAGGCAAAAAACATTCGTTATTTTCATGAAGGCGATTATAATGAAGAAGAATTATATCATACGATTGATTCGCTTTTGGCGTTATAAATTGAATCAATTTTAGCATTTTAATTATTATTTCAAATTTTCAAACTATTCTAAATTCTTAAAACTATGAATTACAACAAAATTTTTACTTCTCTTTCTATGTTAGTAGCAGTTTTTGCTATTACATTTTTATTTACTGCTGCAACTGACAAAAATGGTTATACTGTTGGCGATGAAGCAACAGACTTTAACCTCAAAAATATTGATGGCGAAATGGTTTCTCTTGCTGGAATAGAAGAGGCAAAGGGTTATATTGTTACCTTTACGTGTAACCACTGTCCGTATGCAAAATTATATGAAGACCGTTTGATTGAACTGCACAATCAATATGCAGAAAAAGGCTATCCAGTAGTTGCTATCAACCCAAATGTAATGACAAAAGACGATGATAGTTTTGAAATGATGATCGAACGTGCAGCAGAAAAAGAATTTCCATTTGTTTATCTTTCTGATGAAGACCAAAGTATTGCAAAAGCATACGGAGCTACCAAAACACCTCACGTTTATGTATTGAGCAAAAATGATGGAAAACTAAAAGTAGAATATATTGGTGCGATTGATGATAATGCGAAAAGTGCTGATGAAGTTACAGAAACATACGTATTAGATGCAGTAGATGCACTTTTAGCTGGTAAAAAAGTAAGAAAAAAAGAAGCTAAAGCTGTTGGTTGTTCTATTAAATGGAAAAAGTAATATTTCAATTCATTGAAAATAAAAAAGAGACTGACCTTTTCGGACAGTCTCTTTTTTATGCCTGTTTGTTTACTATTTTCTATTTAAAATCTGATTTTCTATTGTTTTCTTGTCTGTCAGAAAGTGAAATATCATCTCTTTTCATAGGTTTAATTTTGTTGAGAGAAGCAACAACTGTATCAAGGTAACTTTCAGCTTCTTCGATACTCTGAAATTTTTTAGTAGGCATTCCAGAGTGTTCTACCATCTGACTTGCTTGTAAATCTGCTATATCATTCATAGCCATTACTTCAGCAGTTTCTAAAAGACCATTTTCAGTCAGAAAGGATTGAACTTTTTCATGTAATTTTTCTATTTTTTTGCTTTGCAGGTTCATTAATCTAATATCAGAAAGAACAGTAAAGTTAGTTGATACTTGAGAAATAGCCCTTTTCCAATCCTCTACAAAGCAGGGAATTTGACTTTCATCTTGAATTTTACCTATGATACTGAAATAGATTCTATTCTTGGTAGAGTTTGTATATAATTTATAATGTTGATTTTCTTTAATAGTAATATTCATCTTAAAAGAATTTAGGTAGGTAAATTGTCTGTATTTTGAATAGTTAAGTCTTTTAAGAGAAAAGTAATTAATTTCTCTTTGTTAAACAGTTATTCATTTTTGTTTAACTATTTAGTTGAGTTATAGTGTTTATTTTTAAACAAATATACGATTTGTTTAGCTAATTAAGAAATTTGATAGTAAACTAATTCTAAAATTAAAGACATACAAAAAAGTCTTTGCATAAATAATTATACAAAGACTTTTTCATATGTTATGTCCAATAAAAAGGAAAAGGTTATCTAATCAAAACGATTTCATCACTAATTACTTCTGATTCATTTCCTGCATCATCTTTGAATTTTATGAAAACTGCTTTTTTGCCATTTTCACCCATCAGACGCCAATCACTAACAAGTTCTTCATAAGGCAGCCAACGCCCACCTCTAAAATTATCACTATTTGAAAGCATCATATACTTTGCATCTTTAGCTTTTATGGTAAGTTCGACAATTCCATCAATATGTCTTGAAGTTTGGTCGCCTCCATTTATCGTAATCATTGTATCAGAAGGAGGAGTAGAATCTACGTCTATACTTGCCGAAACTACTTCTGTCTCATTTTTTGCATTATCTCTAAATTTTGCATAGAGTTTTTTCTCGCCATCACCTTCTGAAAGTGTCCATTTAAAGTATTTTTTGATAGGCTGCCATTCTTGTCCTTCAAAGGCTTCATTATCCGAAACCATCATCTCAGTTGCTCCACCTGCTGTGAGTGTAAGCTGAACTTCGGCAGCTTGTTTGGTAAGTGCAGGTTCTCCATTATTTATAGTAATTGAAGGACGAACAGGACCTTGTGTATCTAAGGTTACCTTATCTGTAACAACATCAGAAATATTACCCGAACGGTCACGAAATTTAGCAAAAACCATTTTTACGCCATCTAATTTGCTTCCCAACTGCCAATCTTCAATTTCTGGACTAATCAGTTGCCAACGCTGACGATAAAAAGAACGATGGTTCGAAATCATAACATAATAGCGTTTGTCTGGCTCTTCTGCACTCACAAAAAGCTTTACAAGTTGTGTAGAATCCTTAATTGCTTCTCCTTCTACATCAATTTTGAGTTTAGGATTTTGTGGAGGAGTCATGTCCAAATAAATACTTGCTGTTACTATTGCCATCATATTTGCTTTAGCATCTTTAAAACGCACATATACTTTTTGGTCGCCATCTTTTGGAATTAATTTCCAACCATAAACAGTTGGCTGATAAGGAATCCAATGTGCATCTATAAAATCTTGACGGTTACTAATTTGCATTTGTGTAACATCAAAAGCTGCAATTTGTAGGGTAACAAATGGAGTTTTGGTATAATGGCTTCCTTTGTTTATCGTAACTCTATTAGTAGAATCTTTTTTGAAGTTGAATTGAGCCTCTACATTTATAGAAATAAAGAAAAAAGAAAGTAAAAAAATGCCACTCAAGGTTGCTTTATAGAAAAAAGTAGAACGAAGAAATGTAATGCTATTTGTCATTTTATTAAATTATGTAATAATCAATTTTGTAGAAAGCTATTTTTTTATAGGGTGTTTTTTTGATATAATTCAATTGTAAATTCCCTAAAAGTATGCCAAAATTACCAAAAATAAAAGGATAAAATACCATTTAAACCCTAAGTGTCTTCGAAGACCTTTAGGGTTTTTGCTAATATCCTCCTCGCCTTCTTCTTCCAGAACCTTATCCACGTTTTTGTTTACTTGCTTCTTCTTCCATCTTTTTTGCTCTAGCTGTTTTGAAGTTGCGAATCATGTAGGTAAAACTTACCATAAAATAACGCTGTAAAACCTGTGTTTGTATATCTTCAACGTAAGTTTCTGTTACATTTCTAGAAATACTATTGTTTTGGTCTAATAAATCAAAAATGGTTAGTTTTATTTCTCCTCTTTCGTCTTTCATAAAACGCTTTCCTACGCTCATTGTCCACAACAAATAATCTTGATTAAAGCTATCAGAAAGACCGTTATAACTTTGATACGTAATATCATTTTGCCATAAAAAACCTTTTTTGAATAAAAATAAATTTCTAAACTCAACATTATGCGTAATAAAATTATTGTCTGCCTGTGGTTGAATCGTATTTTCTACAATATTATATCCTAATGTATAAGTAAGTCCAAAGTCTATTTTTTCACTAATATTACTATTTATACTTAAACCTTCTGAAAGAATATAGTTATTAGAAATATTCTCACTTCCATTAATCAAAGTAGGCGTTCTGTTATAAGAAAAACGATTATTTAAACTGAAATTGAGTTTCCAAAAAGTAGCTCCGATACTTGAATATAAACGACCTGATACTGCTCCATCCACATTCACGGGACGGTTGAGCTGAACACCTTCTGAAAGAAAAATATTATCTATTGTAAGTGAGTCTTGCCCAGAAATCCACGTCGAATTGGTAATATAATCGTTTGTGTAATTGATGAAGGTAAATAAAGAAAAGTTAAAGCGTTTGTCTGGATTATTATATGAATAACGACCAATAATACGGTTCTCTGTTTGTTGGTCTAGCTCTTCATTACCGACAGAAAGTTGTAATGGATTAGTATTATCAACCACTTCTTGAAGCTGCGTAATTTGTGGATTGCGAGTAGAAGTACGATAGACAAAAAACATTCTACTGTTTTTAGAAAATCTATATCTCAAGAATATTCTAGGTAAAATATTAGTAAATGTTCTTTCAAAATTAGTTTCAAATGGAAAAACTTGTCCACCTCTCAAGGTCGCATTTTGATAATTGAAATTAGTGCTAAAATTGAGCTTTCTAGTGCGATAGCTATATGCCAAGCCAGTTTTGTGATACAAATAATCACTTTCAATGTTAGAAGAAAGTTGATTGTTTAGTATTCTGCCTTGTTCTGGGTTTTGCAAAAACTCTGAAAGAATATCGTAGGTTTCTCTTTCGTTTTCTATTTGATTGTTTGAATACTCATACTCAAACTGTAAGCTAGATTTTTTTGAAAGAGGCTCGGTATATTGAAATTCGGTTGCCCAAAGAATATCATTTCGATTATTAAATGTTTCTTGGTTAAGCGTGTCAGCACCTTTGAAGGTTTCTACATTTGCTAAAAGGTTACTTTCTCCATCTTGTAGATTTGTTTGTGTATTTAGTTTTAATGAAAAAGTACGACCACGTTTTTTGAATCGATGACGAAAAAGAGCATCGTTTTCAAAATTATAAGCTGTTGAATTACTACCAAAATCATTTACAGTTCTATTTAAAAGAAAATTATCATCTAAAAGAGTTTGAGCATCAGTAAGACTACTGCTTTCATAGTTTTGAATATTTAATCTAGGTGTTAGAATGAGTTCGTTTACGGAATCAATTTTATATTCAAAACGCAGTGCAAAACGGTGATTTTGATTACTACTACTGTTTATCTGGTCTTGGCTATAAAACTGACTTTGAGCTGTTCCGTTTGCGTTGTCTTGTAGGAAAAAATCTCTAGTTAGGTTTGTAGTTGAGGCATTATCACTCCAGTTTAGAAAATAACTACCTGAAAGTTCAATTTTTTTGCCCCACTCATCAGTATAATTAATGCCTACGCTATGAGTTTGAGTAATTCCATTTTGTCCACCGACCAAAAAATTATTTATATCACTTGGGTTTCCTCTGTTTCTTCTCCAACGTCGTGTATTATTTTCCGAACCCACAACACCTAATAAATCTTGTGTAGAAAAATTTTGCTGACTAACATTATTCGTGATTCCAATGACCGAAATACGTTGTTTTCCATTGAAAAAATTGACATTTCCTCCTCCAATATAACGCTCATCTGTTCCATAACCACCGTAAATTTTTCCAAACTGACCATTTCTCATGTCTTTTTTGGTAATAATATTTATTGTCTTGACTGTATTTCCGTCGCTTACGCCAGAAAATTGCGATTGGTCGCTCTCTTGATTATAGACTTGCACTTTATCTATTACTTGAGCAGGAAGGTTTTTCAAAGCTGCTTTTGGGTCTTTTCCAAAAAATTCTTTTCCATCTACTAAAACTCGTCCTACTTCTTCGCCTTCTGCCTGAATTTTTCCATCTACTGTTGTGATAGTAGGCATTTTTTTGATAAGTGTTTCGGCATCTGCATTTTTTTCTGTCTTGAATGCACCTGCATTGTATTGTGTAGTATCTCCAATTTGTTCTGAAACAGTTTGTCTTCCCTCTACTGTTACGGCTAAAAGAGTGCTTTCTTCTATTAAAATAGGTTCTAAAACTGTATTTGGTTTTGATAAAACAACACTTTGAGAATAATTTTGATAGCCTACATAACTAATTTGAAGAATATATTCTTTTTGAGTAAGATTCTTAAATAAAAACTTTCCTTCTACATCAGTTGTAGCAAAAACAAATTTTGAAGTATCACTAACAAAACGCATCACAATATTTGCCGAAATGAGAGGTTCAGAGGTTTCTTTTTCCAAGACAATTCCCTCTATATTATAATTCTGAGCTAAAGTAAAATTGGAAAAGGAAAGGATAAAAAAACAAGAAAAAGTAAAAATGGAAGAGTAAAAAATGGATTTCATCAAAAAAAAGTTATTAGGTAAAGCACTTGATTTAAGAATACTAACTTGACTTAGACACTTTGTAGAGTGAAAGGTTTAATTCTCAATTGTTTAAAAGTGTTAATAGGTTTAAATAATAGCTTTAGTATGGGAGGTAAAAGGTGCTTTTTTTATTGCTTTTGCCTGTTTTTCTACGATTTTAACTAGTGTCGTTAAAAATGACGATAAAAAAAGCCTATCTGATTAAATTAAAAATCAAATAGGCTTTTCATGAACTGCTAAACTCATTTACTTAAATGATAATGTATTTATTATTTCTTCAAGCTCTTTTTCCTGTTCTGGAGTAGAATAAGCAGTAATTATACTTACAGCAAATCCATTTATTATTGTGGCATAATACTTTTGATGAATAGGAGTTTGATTATAGGTCATAGAAGTATTCATAAGGTAAAACTCTTTACTAGAAAATGTTTCTGTGGTAAATTCTTTATCAATATTTTCAAATGGCATTTGTGATTGTTCAAGCTGAGTAGCAATTTCCATCAAATAATTACTTCCTGATTTAATTTGAGGAGCAGAGTCTAAATTAACAACTGTTATCATAAAATTAGTGTTATATTTTACCTTTGTTCCTACTGGATGTTGAAATACTTGTAATAAAGTAGCTGAACCTATCTCCTCATTTTCTGTTGCTTCTTTACCTCCTACCATCTTACCTGCCATTTTATTGAGCTGTTCTATCTGTTCTTTACTTTGAACAGTCCATTTAGAAGGAACATCTATTGCAAGACCAAAGTAATCATTGACATATTTTCCTTCTCTTACTGTTCCATAATCAAAATTTACCTTTTTTTTTGTTTTTTGCTCAATACCTCTTCCTTGCTCGTTCTGCTGATTATTGTTTTGTGCAGAACTATTTCCACCTGCAAGTACCCACGCACCTACATAGGTATAATCTAATTTGTTTTGAGCATCTCGTGCTTCTTCTTTACTAGTATATTCGTAAAGCGCAATTCTATAACGGTCGCTGTCACTGGTTGTGATAACTCTTGCTTGTGGAAACTGTCCACTCAACTGTCTGACAGCAGCATCAGCATATTCTTGTGTAGAGTAACTTCCATAAATTAGATAAAACTTTCCACTTTCTAATCCTGTATTCGAATCTGCATTGTCTGCATCTGTATTTTCATCGTTTCCGTTTCCATCTGCTGTAAGTGTAGTTACATCACTACTTCCATTATCTGCTACTTCATTAGAAGTTGCTAATGTTCCATTTTTCAAATCATATTCAGGTTCTGTACCACTACAATTCTGAACTTCATTTTCTTCGTCTTCTACTTCCCCAAACCAAACAACAGTTACGTTTTTGTATTGTCCAATTCCTATGGCAGCCCAGTCTTTATCAGCATAACGACCCGAGTTTTTGAGAATATCTGAATAAAAAGAACTTCCTTTCCAAAGCTCCATAATTCTTTTGGGTTCGCTTCCACCATTATAAATCACTTCATAAGCTTTTCCTGCATATCCTGTAATTTCTTTTGGTTTGTCCCACATACAAGACTGTTTTGTATTGTCTCTTTCATTGAAACAACAGGCATTCCAAAAGCCTTTGTCAGACCAACTTTGCATACTACAAGAGTCTTTATCTATTCGGTTATGAAACAAATCTCTTGCATGAAGTTTGGCTACGAAGGTAAGTTTTTTCGAAATTTCTATTTTGTGAGCTTCATTTTCTCCCCGATAGCTATCAATAAGTGCATAGAGTTGTTGTTCGAAACCATTCATACACACTTCTTCAGGAATACTTACTTGCTGTGCCGACGCTGAAAGAGAAAATACAAAACAGAGTAAGGAAAGAAGAAAGACTGTTTTTGTATGAAAATATTCTTTTATCATAATTATAAAAAATAAAAAGTTTTTTAGATTTGGATTTTGGTAAATTAATAATTTCTACAATTCAAAAAGTGTGCTTTTTCCTTCAAGAATACAGATTGTTTCGACAAAGTAGCAAAAAAAGACTTATGAATAAATCTTATTTTTACATTACTCACAAGGCAAAGGTGTATCTGAAACGGGATATTTTATTTTAAAATCATAATGCCACCATTCATTCGAAATAGATTTGAAGCCAACATTTTCCATTATTGTTTTGAGTGTTTTTCTATTTCTCAAGATTTCGTCTTTTGTTTCAGTAGGAAAAGCCGTAAAAGTATGATGTGCCTCTTTTCCAAAAAAATCATAGCCTGTACCCATATTTAGCTCGTTGCCTAACGAATCTACCAAAGTCATATCAACAGCGCAACCTTTATTATGATTTGAGCCTTTTCTTGGATTAGCAACATAATTTTTGTTTGTCGTTGTGTTCCACAAAATCCATTGCACAGATAAAGGGCGATAACCATCATAAATTTTGATTCTGTACCCTTGTTCTTTAAATTTTTGATGAGCTTCAAAAAGTGCTTCGGCAGCTACTTTTCTCAAAAGAGCTTTTGGGCAAGGATAAACTTTTTGCTTCATAAAATTATTTTCGGTTGCATAGCGAATATCCAAAACTAAGCTAGAGTCGTAGTTGATAAGCTCTACCATTGCAGAGTCTTCTAATTTTTCAAAATACGCTTTTTTTTCAGCCTCTTGTTTTGCTTGTACTTCTTTTTGAAGTTCTACTTTTCTTAATGAATCTTTTACAAACTCGGCTCTTTGAGCTTCTATTTTCTTGATAGAATCTTGACGTATTTTTTCTGTCTCTTCACTTGCTTGTAATTTTTTAGATGTTTGATTCGTACAACTAAAAAATAATGAGATTAATAAAAATAAAATTGATAGGAATTGGTATAAGTTTTTCATTTGAAGTATTTTTTATAAAAAAATGGATAATAAAGAACAGACTAAACCCAATCAATTCCTTTTTTCAAAAGTGATAATGTTCGCTCTTCTTCACTTCCTTTTTGTGGCTCGTGTGCGTATTGCCAGTTGGCTTCTGGAGGAAGGCTCATCAAAATAGATTCGGTTCTGCCATTGGTTTCTAAACCAAACTTTGTTCCTCTGTCATAGACCAAATTAAACTCTACATAACGTCCTCTTCGAATGCGCTGCCACTCTGTTTGTTCTTTTGTGAAGGGAAGAATTTTATTTTTATTCGCAATTTGAGTATAAATTGGTGCAAAAGCTTCTCCTACTTCTCGTACAAAATCCCAACGGTCTTGTTTCGTAATTCCATCAGTTTCTGTATTTACTTCTTTTAGATGGTCAAAAAATATTCCTCCTATTCCTCTTGTTTCCTCTCTGTGAGGAATGTAAAAATAATCATCTGCTTTTTTCTTAAATTCTGGGTAATAACTCTTATGGTGTTTATCACAAGCTGTCTTCAAAGACTGATGAAAGAATTTTGCATCTTCATCAAAAATATAATGAGGTGTAAGGTCTATTCCTCCTCCAAACCAGTAAATTCCGTTACTCATCTCAAAATAACGAACATTCATGTGAATAATCGGAACAAGTGGGTTTTTTGGGTGCAAAACTATCGAAACGCCTGTTGCAAAAAAATCAGCAGGTTCTAATTTCATTAATTGCAACATACGTGCAGGAGATTCTCCAAAGACAGCCGAAAAATTAACACCACCTTTTTCAATCAAATTTCCATTTTCAATAACACGAGATGTTCCTCCACCTCCACCTTTTCGCTCCCAAGTATCAATTTGAAACTTTGATTTTCCATCGGATTCTTCTAAGGCTTCACAGATTCTACTTTGCAATCCTTGAAACCAAGTTGAGATTTGAGTTTTATGCTGCGTAAAATCTGTTGAGAGTTGTGTAGTTGTATTCAAGTCGTTTTTTTTTAATCCATTTATTTTGCTTTTCTACAAAAATAAGAATTAATTTAGTGAGATAATAATGGCTAAGTAAATAAATAATTTCTTAAAGTTTACGGTATTGAGACAAAACCTTTGACCTACGACAACGATATAAAAAAACTTGTTTTTTGTGCTATGAACCTATCGTAATTTCTGTTAAGTATATAATAACTAAAAAGTTTTGGTATCTTTGTAACGTTTTTCCAATGAAATTGAAATCATTTATCAACTAAGCGTATTTGAATGCAAAATTTAGCAGGTCTTTCAGAACTTTTAAGCACTCCTCAAAAGGTAGTCATTTTTCCACATCAACGCCCTGATGCTGATGCTTTAGGTTCTTGCCAAGCTTTATCTCTTTATTTACAAAAGAAAAATCATCAGACAACAGTTATTTCTCCTACTGAATATCCAAGTTTCTTGAACTGGATGGCTGAAAATGAAAAAGTAGTTGTTTATTCAGACAAAACTCATCAAAAAATTGAAAAACTAGTTTCAGAAGCTACTCTCATTTGTTGTTTGGATTTTTCTAGTCCAAATCGAACAGCTCCTTTGGATTCTTTTATAGAAAAAAACTCTGATACACCTATCTTGATGATTGACCATCATAGAGGAAAATCTGATTTTGCTCATTTTGAATTATGGGATATTACAGCAGCAGCAACAGCAGAACTGGTTTATGACCTTATTTTATTGATGAGTGATAGAGCTTTGATAGATATTCAGATAGCACAATGCTTATATGCAGGTATTATGACGGATACAGCTTCTTTCAAACATCCAAACACAACAGGAAAAATACATCGTATTGCAGCTGATTTGATAGATATGGGTTTGGATTCTTCTTATGTCCAGCGTATGATTTATGATAGCAATACAGAAAATAGAATTCGCCTTTTAGGACATGCACTTTCAGATTGTTTGACTGTTAGACAAGACTTAAAGACAGCTTATTTTGTCTTAAAGCAAAAAGATACTCGTAAATACAACCCACAATCAGGAGATACAGAAGGTATTGTAAATTATGCTCTTTCTATTGAAGGAATCGAATTTGCTGCTATCCTTATTGATTATGGTAGTGAAGTCAGAATGTCTTTTCGCTCAGTCGGAACGTTTTCAGTTGCTGATTTTGCTCGTAATTATTTTGGTGGTGGAGGACATCACAATGCAGCAGGAGGAAGAAGCCTAGAGCCTGTCAAAAAAGTAGTAGAGCGTTTTGAAAAACTCATTGAAGAACACCGTTCAGAACTCACAGCCGTACATTAATTAGTATTAAAAATTAATTTTCTATAAATCTTTTCTACTTTGGTTTTTATATTAGACCTTTGTAGGCTAGTTTTAATATAGTTTATTTTAAAATTCTTATTTAATTTAGTTATTCTAATCGTTATTTTATCTAAAAAACAAAAAATGAAATCTCTTTTTTTATATCGTTTTATATTATTTGCTCTTGTTGGAGCTACTATGTGGTCTTGTAACTCAGATTCACTTAATCAAGAAAAAGAACTTGACGGAATCCGTTATATGCTTCGTCAGCGTGGAGAGGGACAAGCACTAACTGATTCTAGTACAGTTCAAGTTTCTATGAAAATCTATAATAGTACGGATTCTCTGCTTCGTGATACTTATACAGAAGATTTTCCTTTAATGATAGATTTGAGTGATTCAAACAATACAAAAATGGGTATTGTAAAAATATTAATGGAAAAAGGTAGAATTGGAGATAGTGTAACGATGTTTATACACTCAGATTCTATTTTTGTACAAGGACAGCCTCGTCCTCCTTTTATAGAAGAGGGAAGTTCTATCCGTCAAGAGGTTACTTTGATAAAGCATTTTACGCCAACAGAAGCTGCTGCCGAACAAAAAGCAATGCAACAAAAGTATATGGAGGAAATGATGAAGAAACAAGCTGAAGCACAAGCAGAATCAGCAAAAATTTCAGCAGAACAGGTAGAATATATTGAAAATACCTATTTACCAGAAAAAGGTATTACAGATTTCAAGAAAACAGAATCAGGACTTTTTTACAAAGTAGATAAACAAGGAAAAACTGATATTCAAGCTGGGGATAAAGTAAAAGTAAATTATGAAGGTACACTACTTATGACAGGAGAAAAATTTGATTCTTCTTTTGATAGAGGTGAAGCATTTGAGTTTCCTATCGGACAAGGACAAGTAATAAAGGCTTGGGACGAAGGTATTCCTCTTATTGGTCGTGGAGGAAAAGGATATTTGTATATTCCTTCTAACTTAGCTTATGGCGCACAAGGTGCAGGTGGAACAATAGGACCAAACTCAATGCTTGTTTTTAGAGTTGAAGTATTAGACGAAGTAACTAAAGCTGGAAACTAAATTATCTAGTAGAAACTCTCAAGTAAATAAATTCATCTTGAGAGTTTCTATTATTTTTATAAAAAAAAATATTTTTACTGTTTAAAAATAAATTTTATGTCTTTGTATCGTTTTATTCTAATTATCTTGATAAGTTGTGTTTCTTTTTCTGTAAATGCTCAAAAAAATAAACATGAAAAAGAATTTAAAGGTATTCGTTATCAATTACATACTAAGAAAAAAGAGCGTAAAAAAGCTCTTGTAGTTACAGATTCTAGTATCCTACAACTTAGTATGCAGATTTATAACAATGCGGATTCTCTTTTGAGAAGTACAGAAGACGAAGATTATCCTCTCATTTTAGATTTGCGTGATAGCACAACTAGACAAATTCCGATTGTAGAAATTATGATGAAAGATGGAAGAGTTGGAGATAGTCTAACACTATTTATTCATTCTGATTCTGTATTTCAGAATGGGCAAATACGTCCGATATTCATTCCAGAGGGAAGTTCTTTAAGACATGAAATAAAAATTCTGAAAAATTATACAGCACAACAATATGCTACTAAGCTAGATTCTATGCAAAAAGAATACATGGAACAAATGGCAAAAAAACAACAAGAACAACAAAAGCAAAAAGAAATGGAAGAAAAATTAAAAGTGCAAAATCAAATGGATTATTTAGAAAAGACTTATTTTGTAGAAAAGGGAATCAAAAATTTCCAAAAAACAGAATCTGGACTTTATTATGTTATTGATGAGCAAGGGACACCTATCGAAAAAGGACAAATGCTAAAAGTGCATTATGAAGGAACACTACTTAACGGCAAAAAATTTGATTCTTCTTTTGATAGAAATGACCCAATTGAGTTTCCTATCGGTGTAGGTAGAGTTATTCAAGGTTGGGATGAAGGAATCATTTTGATTGGAAAAGGTGGAAAAGGCACGTTATATATTCCTTCTCATTTGGGTTATGGTGAGCGTGGCGCAGGAAATGATATTCCACCAAATGCAACACTTGTTTTTAGAGTAGAAGTTTTAAATTAATTTTAATCTAAAGAATGTATTTCCTATTCTACAACAACTATTATCTATTTTCTAATTCCTATTTCCCCAAATTAAAATGAAGTTATCAAAATATATTACAGTCCTTTTTATTGGATTTGTTTTATTTACAGCTTGTAAAAAAGAAGAGGAAAACCCTTCAAGCCCAGCAGAACAAGACCAAATCCTTCAGGATTATTTTGCTGAAAATAATATTACTCCTCAAAAAACAGAATCAGGGTTATATTATGTCATAGACGAACAAGGAGCAACCCCTATTCAAATAGGAGAAAGAGTAACTGTAAATTATGAAGGAAAGTTATTATCAGGAGAAAAATTCGATTCTTCTTTTGATAGAGGAGAGCCTTTCTCTTTTACAGTTGGAGGAGGAGTTATAAGTGGTTGGAATGAAGGCATTCCTCTCATTGGAAGAGGTGGCAAGGGAACACTTTATATACCATCTCATTTGGGATATGGTGCAAGAGGTTCAGGAAATGTAATCACACCCTATTCTATTTTAGTTTTTAGAGTAGAAGTATTTGAATAAACTCATAAAAAACTCAATCTTCCGAACAACTACAAAAATAATTATTTCAAGTAAAAGTAAAATCTAAATGAAATTATCAAATTATATTTTCTTGCTTTTTCCTCTATTTTCTCTGTTTTCCTCTTGTAATAATAATGAAATAGAACCTCTAATAGACGTAAATTTACAAGCAGAGCGAGAAGACCAAATTATAAGGCAATATTTAGCTGAAAATAATCTTACTGCTGAAAGAACAGATTTGGGGATTTATTACATTGTTTTGGAAGAGGGTGAAGGAACTGCTACCCCAAATAATGGAGCTAAAGTAGTAGTAAACTATACAGGAAAAGTCATTTATGGAAGACAGTTTGATAGCTCTTATGAAACTAATAATCCTTTAGAGTTTACTATTGGAGCAAGTTCTGTAGTGATAGGCTTTGAAGAGGCTGTCAAACAAATGAAGTTGAATGAAAAAACACGCTTTTTTATTCCATCTCGGTATGCTTACGGAGAGCAAGGAAGAACAACACAAGACGGAACACAAATAATTCCAACACTTGCAACTCTGATTTTTGATATTGAGTTAGAACGGCTTTAAAGATTTTATAGAAAAACAAAATTATATTTGAAACTGATAAAATAATTCTTATCTTTGCAAGATATTTTGGCTACAAAAATCTGTTTTTGGTTCTAATTTAAGACTAAATACTAATTCAATAGTCAAAATATAGTATTATTCTTGTTTTTATTTGAATTTTATTCAGAATCATAAAAAGTATTCCAAAACTGTTTGAACTACTTCAATTCACAATCATTTATTTAAGTCAGAAAAAATAAAACCGTAAAGTTTAATAAGGAGCTAATTGTTTGATTACTAAGACAACTCTTTATCTAATTTTAGGGATTTTTACGACTGCAATACTTTTGAACAAACAAGAAAATATAAAAGGATAGTTTTAAAAAAATAAGATAAAGACAATTACAGACGAATATCAATTACATTTTACCTATTTTTTCGTAATTCGTAATTTTTAATTCGTAATCGACATAAATTTCGTTCACTCAAAACCTATACGAGCCTTGGCTACATTAAAACACGGCAGAATAAACTTTCGCAAAACGACCTCCATTTTAGAATATCCACACTTCTTAGATGTACAGGTAAAGTCGTTTCAAGATTTCTTCCAACTAGGTACTCCTCCTGAAAAAAGAACAGCAGACGGACTCTATAAAGTATTTATGGAGAACTTTCCGATTTCTGATTCAAGAGATAACTTTGTTTTGGAATTTGTCGATTATATCATAGACCCACCAAAATATTCAGTTCAAGAATGTGTTGATAGAGGTCTTACTTATGCAGTGCCTTTAAAAGCAAAGCTACGTTTACTTTGTAACGACGAAGACAATGAAGATTTCGAAACCATTGAACAAGAAGTATTTTTAGGAAATGTTCCTGTAATGACAGAGCGTGGCTCTTTTGTTATTAATGGTGCAGAACGTGTAATCGTTTCTCAACTTCACCGTTCGCCAGGTGTTTTCTTTGCTCAAAGTAAGCACACTAATGGTACAAAATTATACTCTGCACGTATTATTCCATTCAAAGGTTCTTGGATTGAGTTTGCTACGGATGTAAACAATATAATGTATGCTTACATTGACCGTAAGAAAAAATTCCCTGTTACTACTCTTCTTCGTGCTATTGGATATGGTACAGATAGAGAAATTTTGGAACTTTTTGGTCTTTCTGAAGAAGTAAAAGCTACAAAGACAAATATTCAGAAAGTAGTAGGTAGAAAATTAGCTGCTCGTGTTCTCCGTACTTGGACAGAAGATTTCGTAGATGAGGATACAGGAGAAGTTGTAAGTATTACTCGTAATGAGGTGCTTTTGGAGCGTGATTCTGAAATAGAAGAGGAGCATATCCAAACAATCATTGATTCGAATACAGAATCAATCATTCTTCATAGAGAAGATATTAATATTAATGATTTTGCGATTGTCTATAATACATTACAAAAAGATAATTCAAATTCAGAGAAAGAAGCAGTAGAGCAAATTTATCGTCAGCTTCGTAATACAGAAGCTCCAGACGAACAAACAGCTCGTGATGTAATTCAAAGTCTTTTCTTTAGTGAAAAGCGTTATGACTTAGGAGAAGTTGGTCGTTATAGAATCAACAGAAAACTAGGTTTGGATTTAGAAATGAGTGTCCGTGTTCTTACAAAAGAAGACATCATTCGTATCATTAGACATTTGATTACTCTTATTAACTCAAGAGCAGTTGTTGATGATATTGACCACCTTTCTAATCGTCGTGTACGTACCGTAGGAGAGCAACTTTATAGCCAGTTTGGTGTTGGTTTGGCTCGTATGGCTCGTACTATCAAAGAACGTATGAACGTTCGTGATAATGAAGACTTTAAGCCAGTTGATTTGATTAATGCTCGTACTTTATCGTCAGTTATTAATTCTTTCTTCGGAACAAATCAGCTTTCACAGTTTATGGATCAAACCAATCCATTAGCAGAAATCACGCATAAGCGTAGAATGTCTGCTCTAGGACCGGGTGGTCTTTCTCGTGAACGTGCAGGTTTTGAGGTTCGTGATGTTCATTATACGCACTATGGTCGTTTGTGTACTATCGAAACTCCAGAAGGTCCAAATATTGGTCTAATTTCTTCGCTTTGTGTTCATGCAACTGTAAACGGTATGGGCTTTATCGAAACGCCTTATCGTATTGTTAAGAATCAAAAAGCTACTGACCAAGTTAAGTTTTTAACAGCAGAAGAAGAAGATGAGCAAATTATTGCACAAGCAAACGCAGAATTAGATAACAAAAATAAGTTTACTTCTGACCTTGTAAAGTGTCGCTTAGAAGGAGATTTTCCTTTAGAATCTCCAGAAAATATTACATATATGGATGTTGCTCCAAACCAAATTGTTTCGGTAGCAGCTTCTCTTATTCCATTCTTAGAACATGATGATGCAAACCGTGCCTTGATGGGTTCAAACATGCAGCGTCAAGCAGTTCCTTTATTGCGTCCACAAGCTCCAATCGTAGGTACAGGTCTTGAAAGACGTGTAGCAATGGATTCTAGAGCATTGGTAGTAGCAGAAGATGATGGAGTAATTGATTATGTAGATTCTAAGAAAATTGTAGTAAAATATAATTGGACAAGCGAACAAAAATTAGTAAACTTCGATAACGAATATACTACTTATCAGCTTACAAAATTCCGTAGAACAAACCAAGATACGTGTATCAACTTACGCCCTATCGTTTTGAAAGGCGATAAAGTGAAAAAAGGTGATGTTCTTTGTGAAGGATATGCAACTGAAAAAGGAGAACTTGCACTTGGTCGTAACCTTATGGTTGCTTTTATGCCTTGGCAGGGTTATAATTTTGAGGATGCAATTGTAATTTCTGAAAAAGTAGTAAGAGATGATATTTATACTTCAATCCACATTGACCAATTCGAACTTGAAGTTCGTGATACAAAACGAGGAGAGGAAGAACTTACTTCTGAAATTCCGAATGTAAGCGAAGACGCAGTTAAAGATTTGGACGAAAACGGTATTATCCGTATTGGTGCAAAAGTAAAAGAACAAGATATTTTGGTAGGTAAAATTACTCCTAAAGGAGAAACAGACCCTACACCAGAAGAAAAACTTCTTCGTGCTATCTTTGGAGATAAAGCAGGTGATGTAAAAGATGCTTCTATGCGTGCTTCGGCTTCGCTACAAGGTGTTGTAATCAATACACAGCTTTTCTCTCGTCCTAAAAAGGATAAAGATATGCGTGCCAAAACACGTAAGCAAGTAGATGTTTTGAAGAAAGAATATAGCCGTGACCTTGTCGGAATGCGTTCGCAGATGATAAATAAGATGGCAGAGCTTTTAGAAGACAGAACTTCTCAAGGTATTGTTCATAAATATGGAGATGTTGTTTTGGCAAAAGATTCAGGTTTTAATACACAAAACATTGAACAAGCATTCTTCCCAAGCAAAAACGCATACCGTGATGAGAGTAACTATAACGTTCCAGAAGAAGTAAACTTTATTGCTGATGTAATATTGAAAGATTTTACAGAAGATGAAGATACAAACGAACTTTTGGCAGAGCTTGTAAAGAATTACAATCAAAAACGTAATGAAATTACAGCAGAATTCAAACGTCAGCGTTTTGCTTTAGAAGTTGGAGACGAACTTCCAGCAGGAATTGTAAAACTTGCAAAAGTATATGTTGCTAAAAAACGTAAACTTAAAGTAGGGGATAAGATGGCTGGTCGTCATGGTAATAAAGGAGTTGTGGCTCGTATTGTTCGTGAAGAAGATATGCCTTTCCTTGCCGATGGTCGTCCTGTTGATATTGTACTGAATCCTCTAGGTGTACCTTCTCGTATGAACTTAGGTCAGATTTATGAGACTATTTTAGGACACGCAGGTCTTAGAATGGGAACTAAATACGCAACACCTATCTTTGACGGAGCAACAGAAGAAGAAGTAGCGACAGAAATCAAAAAAGCAGGTTTACCAGAGTGGTGTAAAATGGAAGTTTTTGATGGACGTACTGGAGAAGCATTTGAGCAAACGGTTACAGTAGGTATTATGTATATGCTGAAACTGGGTCACTTAGTAGATGACAAAATGCACGCTCGTTCTATCGGACCTTACTCACTCATTACGCAGCAACCTTTGGGTGGTAAAGCTCAATTTGGTGGTCAGCGTTTTGGAGAGATGGAAGTTTGGGCATTAGAGGCATTTGGAGCTTCGCATATTTTGAGAGAAATCTTGACAATAAAGTCAGATGATGTTCTTGGACGTGCAAAAGCATATGAGTGCATCGTAAAAGGTGATAATATGCCAGAACCAAACATCCCAGAGTCATTTAATGTATTGATACACGAACTTCGTGGTCTTGCTCTTGAAATTACATTAGATTAAATTTAGCTAATACTTTCTAAGCATCTTAGAAAATTATATATAAAAAATCCCTTTTACTTATTAAAAGTAGAAGGGATTTTTCATTTATTCTAGTTTTTTCTAATCATTTGCTCCATTTCTAGTTCTAAAAATACTTTTCAAATCCATTGCTCTATCCATAATTCGTTTGTTGTTTCCAAAAAGAAGAATTATATCAATAACTAGAATAATAGTAAAAATAGCAGACACTAAGTTATTAGCTACTTTGAAAGAATTACCAAAACTATAACTCAAATTATAAGCATATGTGCCAAAAACAGCTGCTAATCTAGGGATTCCGATAGGCGCATTTCGAAGAACCGACTGCCACCAACTAAGTCTGTTTTCATTTCTTTCTTCTACTACTTCAATGTTCATCAAGTTCTTGCCTAAGCTCAAAGAACGCCCTTTGTACGAAAAATCTCTAAGTAAAAAATATGTCCAAAGTAAAGGAGAAAGTGTATAAGAGAGCAATACTTGTACAATCCAAATCAACGCTAAATCTATCAAAACACCACCCAAACGATGACCTGCACTTACTACATTTTGTACCGTTTCATTGATTCTAAAATTCGAATTTACTCGGCTATAATACTCTGCCGAACGTTTTTTGAAGTGTCCTAAAGAGGTACTTTGAGGAATAGCAGGAAGTGTACGTGTTTGATTACAATGCCTATTTCCCAAATATGCCCAACTATCTGCATGAAAAGCCGATTTGCATTCAGCACAAAGCACTATTTTGTCTCCAGCTTCCAAAGTATCGCCTGTTATTGGGTCAATGCGTGATTGAGTCAAGAATTTTTCGTGTTTTCTAGGATGTAGTTGATGAACATTCATGATATATAAATCTTTTGGGAAGTGCTAGTTTGTAAGGCTTATATAAGTAATACGTTAGAGTTTGGTTTTGTGTTGTATATTTTGACACTAACTTATTTCTTGTTACCTAAATTACTAAAATTATTCCTAAAAAGTTCTTTTTGGATTCTTATAAAAACTAAATTATGAAAGAATTAACTTTTAGACTTATTAGATAATAAAAGAATAAGCCAGTCTTTCTATTAACCTTGTTACTTACAAAGTCTAACTTCTGACTTCTAAATTTATTTTAATATCTTTGAATCATAATTTTTAGAAGCCACATTTGAGCTATTTTTTTTAATGAATCATATAAAACACAAACGTAATTATGAGTAAAGTATTGATTATTGGTGCTGGTGGAGTGGGTAATGTTGTTGTCAAAAAATGTGCAATGTTACCTGATGTTTTTTCAGAAATAACACTTGCCAGTCGTACGCTTCCAAAAGTAGAAGCTGCTGCAGAAGAAGTAAAAGAACTTACGGGAAGAGATATTCAGACTGCAAAAGTAGATGCAGATAATGTTCAAGAATTGGTAGCTCTTATCAAAAAAGTTGAACCAAAATTAGTTATTAATGTAGCTCTTCCCTATCAAGACTTACCAATTATGGATGCTTGTTTGGAAACAAAAACGCATTATTTGGACACAGCCAATTACGAACCAAAAGATGTAGCCAAATTTGAGTATAGTTGGCAGTGGGCATACAAAAAACGTTTTGAAGAGGCAGGGATTATGGCTCTTTTGGGTTGTGGCTTTGACCCTGGGGTAACTGGAGTTTTTACAGCACATGCAGCTAAATATCATTTTGATAAAGACGGAATGGAATATTTGGATATTGTAGATTGTAATGCAGGAAGTCATGGAAAAGCATTTGCGACCAATTTTAATCCTGAAATCAATATTCGTGAGATTACACAGCGTGGAAAATATTGGGAAAATGGCGATTGGAAAGAAACCGAGCCTTTAGAGGTCAATAGAATGATTAATTACCCAGAAGTAGGTCCTAAGAAATCATTTTTATTATATCATGAAGAATTAGAATCACTTACCAAAAACTTCCCGTCTCTAAAAAGAGCTAGATTTTGGATGACTTTTTCAGATGAATATATTACGCATTTGAGAGTATTAGAAAATGTAGGAATGACAAGAATTGATGAAGTGGAATATCAAGGACAAAAAATTGTTCCTCTTCAGTTTTTAAAAGCTGTTTTGCCAGAACCTTCTTCTTTAGGAGAAAATTACGAAGGACAAACTTCTATTGGTTGCCATATCAGAGGTAAAAAAGATGGAAAAGATACTTATTTCTTCATTCACAACAATTGCGACCACGCCAAAACCTACAAAGAACTAGGAGCGCAAGCCGTTTCTTATACAACAGGTGTTCCTGCTATGATAGGTGCAAAAATGATGTTGGAAGGAAAATGGATGAAAGCTGGTGTTTGGAATGTAGAAGAATTTAATCCAGATCCTTTTATGGAAGATTTGAATAAATATGGTTTGCAATGGCACGAGAAATCAAGTGATTTTGTAGAATTTAATGATTAATATCAAAGACAAATCTTAATAAAAAAACGGATTCAAATAGTAATGTTCGAATCCGTTTTTTATTGGTTACTCCCTTAGGTTTTCGTTTAGAAGTTCTACAAGTTCATATACTAGACTAGTAGGATTCTGTTTATGATAAGGTAAATTTTGTTTTTTATGTAAATCATGAAGCTTTTTTGATCTTTTTATAGCTTCACTTTGAGAGGCTTTTTCTTCTTTTTGTAATAACTCATAAATACCACTTGCAAATTCCTTTTTTTTACCTACGTTTTCATAACTAATTCCCCAAATTTCACTCAATTTGCCATAATAAAAACTTCTATGATGTTCTGCTTCTGAATATTGATAATGTAGATAAAACCACAATTCAAATGAATCATTAGAATAAGCCACCTTATATCCTAAACTCTGCGCCTGAACAATTGAATTATCAAAATCTGCAAACTCTTTTTCTCCTTGATTTACATCCAAATCAAAAACACACCAAATTTGATCATATTTTTGTTTTTGAGCTAATGTAATTGTACTTTCTACTAATTTCAAATCAGCTTGTCCTTTCAAATCTATTACCCTAACATCTTTACCCAAAACAGGAAAAGACTCAAAATAGAGTTTTTCAGTTTGTCCTTCGCAAGTAATCAAGATTAATTGATTTGCTCTAATTTGTTGTACTTGATAAACTGGTTTAACTACTTTATTCCACGCTTTATTTTGGTCTGTCTTTTTTACTCTTTTAGGCATCTTTTGAGATTGTTTTGGTAGAATAAATAAGTTTATTGAAATCTCCTAGAAATGGAATTGCCCCATATTTTCCACGAATATAATCGCTTTCAAAAGAATCTGAGCTAGTTACTCCTTCCAATTCTACAAGGGTATATAAATGACTTGCTCCAAATTTATCTTTTTCTACAAAATCTATTTGGTCAGTTCGTAATAATTGATTTGAAAGTAAATTTGTATCATGGGTTATGAAAATAAGTTGAGCGTTAGTATTTTCAGCAGAATTAAATAATTCTACTATTTTTCTAGTGAGTAATGGATGGAAACGAGCATCAAATTCATCAATAATTAAAGGAGTGCCTTGCGTCAGGCTTGCATATAGAAATGGGCTTAATTCGAATATTTTTTTTGTTCCTTCTGATTCGCTGTTTTCAAAATTGAAATTGACCTTTCCTATTATTTTGTTATTCTCATTGTACATATTCCTTGATGAAATTACTATTTCCTCACCTTCATTTTGTTCAAGAAATGAAAGAAACTCAGAATTTGTGTTTTCATTGATTAATGTCCTAAAATGTTCTCTAGGCTTAACTTTGATCAAAGAAAAATCTTGTAACCCAACGTCAGCATATTTGAGCAGATTTATAGTATAATCTTTAGCTTTTTTATCTTTTAGTAAAACTTTGGCTTTATTAAAGATATTTTCTTCTGTAATTCCTTGTATTATAATGATTGATTCAAATGATTCAAGTATTAATTTTGATATTTTACCAAAACCTAAAGCTACTAAAGTAGATAAAAATAAAGCATTATCTCTATACACTTGATTTTCATCTCCCTCTCCTAATACATGTAATAATTTATAGCCCTCTTCAAACTGCTTTTTATTTATTGTATCTATTTTATTATCCTCTCTAATAAATAAAACTACTTCATCTTTTTCTTCAATAAGAAACAACCATTCGCTAACAACCTTCTGCCTCGTTACTTCGAATCCGTATCTATATTTTTTTTTGTTGGTAGTAAAAATAAGTTGAAAAAAAGTAGGTTCATCTTGAGAGGATGTTAATAATTTAAAGCTTTCTGATAGAAGAAGGACATCATTTCTTTTCACAGATTCAAGTACGATGATAATAAATGTATAGAAAGCTGCTACAATATTACTCTTACCACTAGCATTTGCGCCATAAATAGCTTTTGATTTTAGTAAAGAATCAAAACTATCTGAATAAATTACATTATTTTTATCAATTTCTTTATTTTCAGAAACAATATCAGCAGCATTCATATTTAAAGATTGAATATCTTTAAAAGAGCGAAAATTACCAAAACTAAAATTTTCTATCAGCATTTTTACAAAAATATATAGATTAAATAATTAGTTAAATATACGATTTTTAGTGTAAAAGTAATCAAGCAAAAAAAATGTTTTTTTTGATAAAACCTGTATCTATAAAAAACGGATTCAAACAGTAATGTTCGAATCCGTTTTTTTATTTCCAAAAGGTTAATTAGCAGCAAATACTACTATTTTTTCTTCTTTTGCATTTGCATTGGATTAGGAGAAGAATAATTATTATCTCTTCTATAAAGCTCAAAACGAGTAGGAACTTCTTGACGTGGATAAGAGTTATTGTAAACATCTGTATCAGCTGTTTCCAAATTTGGGTCTAACTGAAAAGAAGCTACTTTTTTCTTTGTCATAAAGACTTTGCTAAACATTTCGTTGTTTTTTCTCCAAACCTCAGCAGGAATCTTTTGCGTTTCCTTGCTTCCATCAGCATACGTAAATTCAATAATTACAGGCATTACAAGTCCTCCTATATTTTTGAAATTTATCTGATAGAAATAAGGATTTTCTTTGACAAAAGTACGCTCTTCGTCTGTTAGACTATTCATATAACTTTCATAGTTTTTCTTTGCTTCAGCTTCTGTAATTCCGTCATCATAAGAATTATAGAAATCTTTAAGCTGTGGACGACGCTCCAAACGAGTTGTCTTCAAGGCTGTTTTGTTTCTGTGTGAAGTAATACTTACCACTTCCTCTTCATTTACTTTTTCCATCTCAGCAGCTAAAGATTTTGGTTCAAAGAACATTACATCTTCAATTGAAATATCTACATTATCAGTCGTGTAGAACCAACCCCACCAAAACCAATCTAAATCAGTTCCAGAAGCATCTTCCATCGTACGGAAGAAGTCAGCAGGTTTTGGATGCTTAAATGCCCAACGTTGAGAATATTCTTTAAACGCATAGTCAAAAAGCTCTCTTCCCATTACAGTTTCTCTCAAAATATTAAGAGCTGTTGCAGGTTTCCCATAGGCGTTATTTCCAAACTGCAAAATCTCTTCTGAGTCTGTCATAATCGGCATAATACCAGCTTTTGAGCCTTTCATGTAATCTACAATATCTTTTGCATTTCCACGTCTTGAAGGATAATCACGTTGCCATTCTTCTTCTGTAATGAATTGCATAAACGTATTCAAACCTTCATCCATCCACGTCCAATGACGCTCATCAGAATTGATAATCATAGGGAAGAAATTATGTCCTACTTCGTGAATAATTACTGAAATCATTGCATGTTTAATTCTTGAAGAATATGTTCCGTCTGTTTCTGGTCTTCCTCCATTAAAACAAATCATTGGATATTCCATTCCCCAAACAGGACCGTGAACAGAAATAGCAACAGGATAAGGATAATCAATGGTATGCTTAGAATATACTTCTAATGTATGCGCCACAACTTCGGTAGAATATTGTCCCCAAAGAGGATTTCCTTCTTTTGGATAATATGACATTGCCATAACCGTTTTACCATTTGGCATCTTTACGCCCATTGCATCCCAAATAAATTTTCTAGAAGTAGCAAACGCAAAATCACGTACATTTTCAGCTCTAAATTTCCATGTCTTTGTGTCTTTTGCTTTATTTTTCTCTGCTTTTTCAGCTTCTTTTTGTGTAACAATCACGACAGGAATATCAGAAGTTTGTGCTTTTGCCCAACGTTCTTTTTGATCAGCAGTCAAAACTTCGTCTGGATTTTGAAGAACACCTGTTGCACCCAAAACGTGATCAGCAGGAACAGTCATTTCTACATCATAATCTCCAAACTCTAAAGCAAACTCGCCACGTCCTAAAAATTGCTTGTGTAACCAACCATTTACGTCATCATAAACTGCCATTCTTGGGAAAAATTGAGCTATTTCATATAAATAATTCTTATCATCTTCAAAATATTCATAACCACTTCTACCACCATATTTTAGTTGGTCTTGAATGTTATAGTTCCATTTTATCTGAAAAGAATATTTCTCATTTGGCTTCAATACTGTCGGTAAGTCTATTCTCATCATCGTTCTGTTGATGGTATGAGGTAGTGCTGTGCCATCAGTTGTCATTACGCCTTCGATATTAAATCCTCCTTCAAAATCTGAATCTCCTGTTACATAAGAAATCCCACGCAATGTAGTTTTTTCATTGAGTGTTCCTGTTGAAGTTTTGTAAGTATCAGAATCTTTTGCTCTCATATTTTGGTCTAATTGTACCCAAAAGTAAGAAAGTTCGTCTGGCGAATTATTATGATACGTAATTGTTTCTTGTCCTGTAATACGCTGTTTTTCGTCGTCTAAAGTAAGCTTGATTTTGTAATCTACTTTTTGCTGCCAATATTTATGCCCCGGTGCGCCCGAACCTGCACGATAGACATTCGGTGTGGGAAGTTCCTGTTCTAGTTGTTTGAAGTAAGAACGATTGATATTTTTGTCTCGTTGTGCGAAAGCATTTTGAGAAGCGAATGAAATAAACATGCCTACTATAAAAAGTAACATGTTGGAATAGTTGTATTTAATATTCATTGAGAAAAGGGTAATAAAATAATTAGATTAAGTCTATAGATGCTTAAAAAGAAATATAGATAAAGATATTTTTTCCAAATTTAAGTAATTCATAGCTATTTTGTAGTAATTAAAGTTATCTTGTTATGTTATAATATTTTAATTAGCTTATCAGAATGTATTTCTGGTTCTATCAAACCGACCACTTAATTTGAAACTTTGCTATAAAAACCTAAAAGTAGGAACAAGGTTTGAACAATAATTTTTGATTCTTCGTTTTAAGTTTCAACTGTCAATTACAAAGTCTATTTTTACCTCCACATTATAACTGTTTATGAAAACCAACTTTATTTTTTCAAAAAAACTACTCTTCTTTCTAATTTTTAGTTTTTGTTTTATTAGTTATTCAGTTACGGCTCAAAAGAAAAATAATGATTATATAGATAATTTAATTGAAGTTTTTGGAGAGGACTGTTTTAAAGATAGCTTTCATGGTTTTGTTTTGTATGATTTAGATAGTTCGAAATATATCTTTGAGTATAATGCTGATAAATATTTTACACCAGCATCAAATGTAAAAATAGCCTCTCTATTCGCAGCCACCAAAATTTTGAGCAAACACTTGCCTTCTCTAAGTTATTTTGAAAAAGGAGATTCTCTTATTTTTTGGGGAACAGGAGACCCTACTTTTTTGCACCCTGTTTTTGAAAACTCTGCTGTTATTGATTTTTTATTACTAAAATCTAAAACAAAAAAGCTTTATTTCTCTACGACAAATTATAAAGATGAGCCTTTTGGTGATGGTTGGGCGTGGGAAGATTACAGAACAACGTATGGCGTAGAAAAATCTGTGTTGCCAATGTATGGAAATGCAGTGTATTTTGAAGCTGACCCTTCTTGCGAAATTGAAGTATATCCAACCATTTTTAAAGATTTAATAAAAGAAAATAGCGAAATAAGCACTAAAAATTTTAGAGTAGAGAGAGATTTGGGTTTAAATTCATTTGAGTATAATATTGGAGATTTGTATTATAAAAATGGAAAATCTATTCCTTTTCATGCTACCTCAGAACTTATTACAATGCTTTTAAAAGATAAAATAGGCGTAGAAATTACTCATCTAGCTTATCCAATGCCTGAAAATACATCAACATTTTATACCATGGAGAGTGATGAAATGTATAAACGAATGATGCAACAAAGTGATAATTTTTTGGCAGAACAAACTCTCTTGATGTGTTCGGCAGAGCTGTTCGGAACGCTTTCTACACGAAAAGTAGTTGAGTATTTAGACAAGAATTATTTCAATACGTTTTATAATCGTCCTCGTTGGGTAGATGGTTCGGGTCTTTCTCGTTATAACCTTTTTACACCTCGCAATTTTGTAGAAATGTTGAAATCTATTCGTAAGGATATGGGAGAAGAAAAATTATTTGAAACACTTGCTATTGGAGGAGAAGCAGGAACATTAAAACGTAGATATGAATTTTCAAGAAACTCAAAGCCTTTTTTGTATGGAAAGACAGGTACGATAAGTAATAATCATTGCTTGAGTGGATTTTTGGTTACTAAAAGTGGGCGTAAGTTTTGTTTTTCGTTTCAAAATAATCATCATAGAGAATCCTCAAGAACAATAGGAAACAAAATGGAAGAAATATTGACGACGATTTATAGCTTATACTAAGCATACTGTTTAATCATTTATCTCATTCTTCTGCCTTATTCCTCAACGACCATTATATAGACTTCCTTATTAATAAAATTTTGAGAAATATTATAAAATTTCTCAACAATGTATTAATCTAAAAAATCTAATTTATAAAAATATGAAAAAAATAATTTACCTATTTTCTATACTACTTTTTACAATAACATTTGTTTTGCAAAGTGAATTTGCTTATTCACAACATGCAAAGATGAAGTTTTCTTATCAAGATTCTTTGCGTGGTGCATTGAGAAAAGAACGTGCCTATGATGTAAAGTATTACGATTTAAACGTAAAGATTGATATTGAAAATGAATCTATTTCGGGATTTAATAAAATAACCTTTCAAAATATCGATTTAGATTCTGTCTTACAGTTAGACTTATTCGAAAATTTTGAGGTTGATTCTATCATTTATTACAATCAATATACTACACAAAGATTAATTAATCCTACAAAAACACTTCGAAATTATAGAGAAGGAAAAGTAATTTGGGTAGAACTTCCTACCGAAATTAGAAATAGCCTTAATACTTCCAAAATCAATAAAACGAACGAAATAATAAGTATTTTTTACCATGGAAAACCTCAAAATGCTGTTAATCCTCCTTGGGACGGTGGTTTTACGTGGAAAAAAACAGCTAATGAAAAACCGTGGGTAACTGTCAGTTGTCAAGGTTTGGGAGCAAGTAGTTGGTTTCCTTTGAAAGACCATTTGAGCGATGAGCCTGATAGTGTCAGAATGTATTTTGAAGTACCAAAAAAATTATTTTGTGTTTCGAATGGCGATTTGATTTATATAAATAAGAATACACCAAATGAAAATTTTATAGGTTATGAATGGAAAACTTCCTATCCAATTGCATCTTACAACATGACACTAAATATTGGCGACTATATTCATTTTGAAGATACATTTATTTCTAAAAATGAAATAACAAATCCTATAAATAAAAACAGTAAAGAAAATCAACCTTTAAAATTAGATTATTATGTAATTAAAGGAAATGAAGCAAAGGCAAAACCATTTTTTGAAAGCCAAGTAAAACCAATGTTGGAGGCTTTTGAGTATTATTTTGGGGGATACCCATTTGAAAAAGATGGTTATGCACTCGTAGAAACCCCATATTGGGGAATGGAACACCAATCTTGTGTGGCGTATGGAAATAACTATAAGCTTAATCCTTTTGGTTTTGATTTTATTATCATTCACGAATCTGGACACGAGTATTTTGGAAACAGTATTAGTGTAAGCGATAATGGAGAGCTTTGGATTCATGAAGCTTTTACGACTTATTCAGAAGCCCTTTTTGTAGAATATTTTCAAGGAAAAGAAAAAGCAATAGATTATTTATTGACACAAAAGCCCAAAATTTTGAATCAAGATGTAATTCTTGCTCCTCTTGATGTCAATTATAATAATTGGCTAGGTGCAGATATGTATTATAAAGGAAGTTGGATGTTGCATTCGTTGCGCTCTGTGATAGATAATGATGAGCTTTGGTTTGCAACGGTTAAAGGTTTTTATCAGACTTACAAACATTCTCATGTAAATACGCAGCAAGTCATAGACTTTTTTACTAAAAAAACAGGTAGAAATCTAGCTCCTATTTTTGATTTTTATTTGAATAATAAAGAAATTCCTGTTTTGGAATATGAGATTTTTGAAGAAGGAAAGAAAACTTTTTTATCTTATAAGTGGAAAGTGAATAAAGATAAAAACAAAGATTTTAATATGCCTATCGAAACATTTCTTACTCTAAAAAATGGACAAAAAAAATCTTTTGTATTAAATGCCACAACAGTAGCCCAAAAGATAGATATTTCAGATAAAATCAGTAAAAAAGATAGAAAGAAAATCGACGAGTTAGTGCTGGAAATTAATAAAAGAAAATATTTGGCTTCTACTTCTAAAAAATAATATATAACTGGTTCAAGTATCGACGCTTGAACCAGTTATTACTATTCTACTAACTAACTAAAGTTGTATAATCAGCAGCAGACATAAGCTCGGCTACATCATCAACGTTATTTACTTTGATTTTTATCATCCAACCACCAGCATAAGGGTCAGAGTTTACTGTTTCGGGAGAATCTTCCAAGTCTGGATTTACTTCGCTTACTGTTCCTGTGATTGGCATATACAAATCAGAAACTGTCTTTACAGCCTCAACAGAACCAAAAACTTCACCTGCTTCTACTTCATCGCCTTCTGTTGTGATGTCTACATAAACGATGTCGCCAAGTTCAGATTGAGCAAATTCTGTAATTCCAACAGTTGCGATGTCGCCTTCTAAGCGAATCCATTCGTGTTCTTTTGTGTATTTTAATTCTTCTGGGAAAGTCATTTTATTAAGATTTTTTGATGAAAAAGGTTGAGAAATAAGTTACAATCCATTACTAAAATTTAGCTAGATTGTTTATGAATCAAAGATACAAAAATAGAACAGGCAAAAATAAATTTGCGTAAATATTTATCTTTCTTAAAGTTTTGAGTGAAAATTATTTTTCTGAAGTGTCATTACTTATATTTTTTTTACTGATTTCTGTTCCATATTTCTCAAATAGCTCTTCAAAATCCTTTGCTAAAAACCAATAATTTATATTTCCAAAATCACAGTATTCTGTCGAAAAATAAACCTTTTTCTCATTTTCTAAAATATAATTTACTCGTTCTTGTGCTTCTTTACTAAACTCTATTTTTTTGTTTTTCTGCAAATACAAAAGTGCACCTGCTGCTAATGTTTTACCCTCTACACTTACTGTATAAAGTAGTTTTTCTAGCTCCTTTATTTCTTTATTTTTTATCAAAACTGAAATACTCTCAAAGGCTTTTTTAAAATCATCAATAAACATGGAATGAGGGTCATAATTAAAACTTATAGCTTCTTGATTTATCAAAAAATCTATTGCTTTATCTGTTTTGTTTGCTACCTTTTTAGGTTTGTGATTGATAATAATTTTAGGATTGATTTTTTTGTAGGCTTCTATGTTCTGAGGAAATATCCTTTGATAAAAAAGCTGTTTCCAATCTTTATTATCTTTATTTAGTTTCACAGTCTCATTTTCTGAATTGGTTATTATTTCTTGAGTTATGTTTTTATCATTATGATACATAAACATACAATTAAAAGTCAATAATTTATTTTTTTAAACTAAAAACTGAGAATTATAAATAAAATCTTCTTCTAAGCTCATTACAGTATATGCTATAAAATATAACTCTTTATCTAACGTATCTTTAATACGCATAGTGTTATTCAAAAGCTTTCCTTTTGTCAATTGATATTCAATTTTATCAAAACTTGATTCTGTTTTAAGTTGAGTTTGAATATTCTCAAAAAGCTGAATTATTGGTTTACTTGTTGGAAAAGAGTGTTTTATATCATTTCCTAACTCTTCCTTTTTTTGTGCCAAAAGAGAAGACAGGAAAACAAAGTTTAAAAGAAAGGTAATAAATAGTGTTATTTTCATAATAATTAAATTGTCAAAATGATAGATTTACTTTCTAAGTATATAAATCATATCAATCGCAGCAAAGGATTTTCTCTCAATTGCCAAAAAAAGTTTGTGTTTGTATAGGTCTCAGGAAATGAAATTAATTCAATTAGAGTTTCTTTATTTCTGTCTGAAATAGAAGTCAAAAACTTTTTAATGAGTGTAGTTTGTAATTCTGTTTTTATTTTGATTCCACTTTTATCTTTTATTTCAATTATTGCTTTATCATCTGATTTGTAAGTCACAACTACTTTTTCTACGTGTTTATAACTGATAAAACTTTTTTGTTTTTTTTCTGAAAAATAGATAATCAGCTCATTTTCTCCAATGCCTAACATTGCCTTATCTCTGTTTAAAGAATAAACCACTCTAATATAATAGTGAGCCAGACCAAGAAGAATAGGAGAAGTCATTATTCCTGCAAGTCCTACTCCGATGCCAAACATAAAAACGATATACATTATCATTCCTAAAAGAAGAATTAAGCCTGTTCCTTTTCTTTCATTATAGACTATAATATTATTTTTTATAGATTCATATTCACTTGTCCAATATCCATTTTTTGTTTGTTTAATAAACTTTTTGAATGATTTTGCACCTTCTAATGGAATAAAGACAGTTTCTTGTTTTGCTTTTGCAAGAATAAGGCTTTTTCCAAAAACAGGCTTTTTAATAGTTTGGCTTTGGTTACAATGTTTTTTATCTAAATAAAGCCACGTATCTTTCAAAAAAGCAGATTTACAACTTGCACAAAAAACAACCTCATCGCCTTCTTCTATCAAATCTCCAGTAATTGGGTCTTGACGCTTTTCATTTAAAAAATCAGAATGTTTGTCGATATTTATTTTATGAATGTGCATAAATTTATCTTTTATATTAATGCCGTTGTTTGTGTTTTAGTGCAGCGACACCAACAACTCATAGCAGGTCGTAATTATTCTTTCAAGTAAAACTACTTTTGATGAAATATAGTTTTGACTCAATCTACTTTTATAGTTGTCAAACTCTGTCTTACTTTTTACCTTTGTAGAGATACAACAAATTATTAATTTTTTCAGTCGTTTTAATTTAATTTATGACTCAAGACCAATTACGTGCCTTGCAAAATCGAACAGAAGATTTGCGAGGCTATCTTTGACTACGAAACCAAAAAATCCGAAATCGAAGAAGAACAAGCCCAAACTTTCAAACCCGATTTTTGGAACAATCCAGAAGAAGCTGAAAAGCTACTAAGAAATATTAAATCAAAAAAAATATGGACAGATAGATTCGAAAAACTCTTTACCCAGCTTGGAGATTTAGAGGTTTTGTATGAGTTTTATCAAGCCGAAGAAGCTACGGAAGTTGAAGTCAATAAAGAAGCTGCAAAAGTAACCAAAACATTAGAAAACTTAGAGTTTCAGAAAATGCTAAGTGGCGAAGAGGACAAACTAGATGCAATCTTAGAAATAAATTCAGGAGCAGGAGGAACAGAAAGCCAAGACTGGTCTGAAATGCTTTTGAGAATGTATAGAATGTGGGCAGAAAAAAATGACTATAAATATCAACTCATTGACCTTGTAAATGGAGATGTGGCAGGTATAAAATCAGTTACTATTCGTGTGAGTGGAGATTTTGCTTATGGTTATTTGAAGTCTGAAAATGGTGTTCATCGTTTGGTGCGTATTTCTCCTTTCAATTCGGCTGGAAAACGCCAAACTTCTTTTGCTTCTGTATATGTGTATCCAGTAGTGGATGATTCTATCGAAATTGAAATTAACCCTGCTGATATTGAGCGTCAAACCTTCCGTTCGGGTGGTGCTGGTGGACAGAATGTAAATAAAGTAGAAACGGCTGTTCGTCTAAAACACATTCCGACAGGAATTGTAGCTGAATGTCAGCAAGAACGTTCTCAACTTCAAAATGCAGAACTAGCTATGGAAATGCTCAAAGCAAAGCTTTATCAAATAGAGATAGAAAAACGCAATGCAGCAAGAGATGAAGTAGAAAGTTCGAAAAAGAAAATTGATTTTGGTTCGCAGATTCGAAATTATGTTTTGCACCCCTACAAACTTATAAAAGATGTCAGGACAGGTTATGAACGAACAGATATTCAAGCCGTTTTAGATGGCGATTTGACCGAATATATGAAAGCCTTTTTGATGGAAAATTAATACTTTTCTTAATTATTTTTCAAAAGTCTATTATTTCTTATAGAAGTAATAGGCTTTTTTAGTTGTAAGTGTCTCAAAACAAGAAGTTATTTCAGAAACGGATTTGCTATTTTGATAAAAAAAATGTATTTTTGGTACATGTCAAAAGTTGTAGAAAGAAATAATTTTAACATAATTTATTCAATCTCAAACTTGAATTATTACTGTTTTGTAAAACCTAAACTATCTCTTTTACGTTACTAATTGCGACTAAGCACAAACAGTTTGAGCAAATGATAATTTAGAATAGTTTTAAAACTTGAAAAAAGTTATTTAATTTCTTACTTAAATCTCATTTAAAGCTTACTAAAAGTAGGGGATTAATAGGGCAATTTTTGACAAACTGTACACACAAATAATAAACACTCACTATTAAATTTTTTTCGCTTATGTTAGAGTATCAAAAAATGATTATTCAAAAAGTTAGTTTTTCTAAAATGCTTTTTGAAAAAGAATTACGCAAAACAATAGCTCTTCTTACTTCAAATGAAGTTTTTGAACTTCGTAACTGGGCTATTTCTCAATTCGGACAACTGTATTATGATATTTTACAACGTTGTTTTGCCAGTTCAAGAGTAGTAGCTTAGTAGAGCTAATCAAACTATTTTTATCATTTAATTTTTTAATAACACTTAGCCAAAACTATTTGCCCCATTTTTAATTCATAAGACTTGATAATTCAAGTACATATATAATTTCAACCTACAAAAATTATTTTTATAACTTTTCTGTAACAAACAGGAAAGTTATTTTTTTTGGCTACTTTTTCACGAATTTTATATTTCTTTTTAGTCCTTCAAATTTGGTTCTTTTGATAGCACTACCCATAAAAAGCTCATCAAAAAGCTCGTTTGTGAGTTCGTGCCAGTCTTTTTTTGTCATTTGTTGTAACAGTTCAGAAGGCAAAAAATCACTTTCAGTATGAGGAATCTGTGCCGATTTTCGTTTGTTCCACGGACAAACATCTTGACAAATATCACAGCCAAAAATCCAATCTTCAAATTTTCCTTGCATTTCTGATGGAATTTTGTCTTTCAATTCTATTGTAAAATAAGAAATACATTTACTTCCATCAATCTGATACGGATTTTCTATTGAAAGGGCATCTGTCGGACAAGCATCTAAACACAACGTGCAATTTCCACAACGGTCTTTTGTAGGATTGTCATATTCTAATTCAATATCCAAAACTAAGGTTGCCAAAAAGAAGAAGCTGCCTGTTTTAGGGTTGATAGCATTTGTATGTTTTCCTTGCCACGTAATTCCACTTTTTTTTGCCCAAACTTTTTCCATAATCGGAGCAGAATCTACAAAAGCACGTCCATTAAAATCTCCAAATTCTTCTTTTAGATGATTGATAAGGTGTTTAAGTTTCTTTTTAATAACTTTATGATAATCTCTTCCGTAGGCATATTTTGAGATTTTATAATTATTTTCTCGTTCTAATGACACAGGAGGGTAATAATTATAAGCAAATGTAAGAACAGATTTTGCATTATCGACAAGTAAGCGAGGATCAAGACGAATATCAAAATAGTTTTCTATCCATTGCATCTGTCCGTTTTTTCCTTGAGTAAGCCACTTTTCCAAATCTCTAGCTTCTTTTTCTAAAAAAGTAGCCTTACTGATTCCACAATGCAAAAAACCAGCTTCGAAAGCTAAGTTCTTGAATTGTTCTGTTTTTTGATGTAACGAAATTGGATTCATAAGAACTAAAAAAATAGATAAGTAGATTAATTATATTTAAAATCGTATTTTTGTGAAATGCTAGAAGGTTATTCTGTAAAAAATTACCTTTAGCAAAGTTCGTATTAGATTACTTTTTTGTTAAAGAATACTATTATACGTAAATTTAGACCAAAATAGCTCTAAACTGTCTAGTGAAAAAAAAGTTTTGAATCCTTATTTTTCTAAATAATATATTCCCTTCCTAACTTATACACTCTACAAAATATCAACTCAATATAACGTTTTAATTAAAATTTTAATGAAAAATACGCCCTCTTTTTACAAGATAATGTTCCTTACTATTATCTTTTTATTACCCCTTGCTACTTTATCAGCACAAAATACAGACTCAATAGAGTTACCAAAGGCATATATTACAAATGAACTCTATGTGATACTTGATGGAGATGCTCCACAAGATGCCAAAGTATTTGAAGCTGACATTACAAGTTTAAATCTGACTACAATAGAAGATGCTAATCACTTTTTTAGTTTTTTCAATGATACGAGCGTAGAATTTGAAACAGATATTGCTGCTCAAAAAGTAAAAGTTACACTAATTCCTGATACTGAAAAAGAAAATTGGACTTTGGGAGAATGGGGAATGTACTTCAAAAATAAAATATCTACTCAAAGAGAGCAATCTGGAACTTATATAGACTTTACAAAAAAATAACTAGCTAAAACAATGAAAAAATATTTTTACATATTCTCTACTGTCTTACTGACAGTGTTTTTTTATACGACTTCATCTTGGAATTCCTTAAATGCACAAGGAACTACTTGTGTTAGTTCTACTCCTTTCTGTACAGACTCTGGACTGACTTATCCTGCTGGTACAAATAATGGAGATGCACCTATTGGACCTAATTATGGAGATTTAGGAACAACTCCAAATCCAGCTTGGCTTTTTATGAGAGTAGATGATCCAGGAACTATTAATTTGAGATTATCTTCTACACCATCTAGAGATATAGATTTTGCTGTTTGGGGGCCATTTGAATCATGTACTACGCCTAGCGAGGCTTGTGCAATCATATTTGCAGGGGGACTTGCTCCTAGTAGTGATAGTTATGCTTCTGCTACAACAGAGTTTCCTGATTTAAATAATGGACAAACAGGTGAAATATTTATAATGTTAGTTACTAATTTTAGTAACTCTCCTGCAGATTTGTCTATTACTAAAATAGGTGGTTTTGGAAGTACCGATTGCTCTATCATATTTGTTGATGACTGTCCAGTAGATTTGGGAGAGGATATAAATGTGTGTAGCACAGAAACGCTGCCTTTATTAGAGGTTACTTGTCCAAATCCTAGTCCTAATTATAGATTTGAGTGGTTTGTAGATGATGTGTCTCAAGGTGCGCCTTCTACTGTTTCTACATTTGACCCTAACCATGTACCACAAATTGACCCTGTAACCTATAAAGTAGTTGTTACAGAATTATCATCGCCTTGTCCAGTTGGAGAAGATGAAATAGATGTTACTATAAAACCTGAACTTGAAAAAGATTTAATAGTTTTTCCGAATGATACTACAATTTGTTTCGGTTCTGATATTACTTTTAGAGTAGTAGCTTCCCAATTGGATATTGAATATCAATTACTTGTAGATGGAACTCTTTTTGGTACAGCAGTTACAGGAACTGATGCCACCATTGAGCTTCCTCTTACAGGACTTCCTGCAGGTATTTCTACAATTCAAGTACAAGCGAGTTATGCAGATGAGTCTTTTTGTACTGTTTTGCTAGATGAAGAGGCAGAAATTACTGTTAGAGATGAGTTAATTAAAGACCTTACCGTTTTTCCAAATGATAGTACATTATGTTCTGCTTCAGGTGCTTTTGTCAGAATAGTAGACTCTCAATTAGATATTAATTATCAAATCTTGGATGACGGAGTTGCCTTTGGTAGTCCAGTTACAGGAACAGGAGCAACCATTGAACTTCCACTTACAGGACTTCCAGTAGGAATTTCTACAATTCAAGTAGAAGCAAGTTATTCAGATGAGCCTTTCTGTACTGTTTTATTAGATGAACAAGCAGAATTAGATGTATTAGGAGATATTACGATTGATTTGGGAGAGGATAGAGTGATATGTGAAAATACTTCTGTCGACTTAGATGGAACGGACACTTCTCATCCAGCGAATGCTACCTATCAATGGAGAAGAAGTACAGATGGAGGAACGACTTATACAGATATTCCACTAGCAACAAATGTAACCTTTACAGCTTCTGAAATACTACCTGTTCCACAAACGCCTTTTGAGGTTTTTTATAAATTAGAAATGCGTATTCCTTCAAGTAGTTGTGTGTATGAAGATGAGATAAAAATTACTTTTGAGCCTTTGCCTATCACAACTATTACTGTAGAGACAGATTCTATTTGTAATACAGGAGAAGGAACAATCAGAATAGTAAATCCAGAAATTGGTACAAGATATACTTATCAATTATACGAAAATAATGCAGGAGTAGTTGGCGCACCTATCGGAACAGCAGAATCTTCATTAACAGGAGATCCTATTATTTTTACAACTCCTACGATAAGTACCACAACACAATATTTTGTAATAGTAAGAAATACACTAACAGAAGGCGATTGTGAAATAACTTTAGATGCAGTACCCGAAATTATTGTACATCCACTTCCAACAGCAGAATTTAGTGGAGGAACGAATTTATGTCAAGGCGAGGATGTAGAACTGATCGTAACAATGAGTGGAACTCAGCCGTTTACACTTACTTATCAGCGAGATAGTGAGCCAGAGGTTACAGTTACTGGAATTAACGCAGATACTTATTCTTTTACTACAAGTGAAGCAGGAGTTTATACCATAACTAATGTACAAGATGCTTTTTGTGAAAATTCAGATAATCCAATAACAACTACTGTAAACGTAAATCCGAACCCTAGTTTTACATTAGGAGATGATTTGGAAGTTTGTGATGGTGCAATAATTTTGGAAGCTGAAAGTGTTGTTGATTTTGATAATCCTAGTTATAAATGGTTTAGAGATGGAACAGAACTAACTGGCGAAATTTCAGCTACACTCACAACTACTGTTGGTTCAGTAGGATTGGTAGCTACTACCTATGAATATAGATTAGAAGTAACTAATAATGAAACTTCAAATACAACAAATTGTCTTAGTTCAGATGTTATTTTGGTTACATTTTATCCAATTCCAGAAGCTGAAATTTCCTTTGCAGGTGCTACATTTACTGACCCACTACAATTCTGTGATTCAGATGGAGGACAAGTAATAAGTGGTGTTACACCAGACCATGCAAGTTTTCCAAATATTACTTACGAATGGATAGATTTAGGAACAGGATTAGTTGTGAGTACAGACCCAGCATTTACAGCTAATAATTTTAGTACAACAACAAATTACCAACTCACTGTATCAAATGGAGAAACTACTTCCTGTTCGAATGTAGCAACAGCAACCATTCAATTTATAGAAAATCCAGTTGCAGAGATTTCTCATGACGGAACAGCAGTTCCAAACGGTGGAAGTTTAGATTTTTGTTTTGATGAGGGAGCGCAGGTTTTAGATGGTGTTCATCCAAGTCATGCAGGTTTGAATATTACTTATGAGTGGACAGACATTACAAATGGAGTTTTGCTAGGAACTGACCCACAAGTATCAGTTTCGAGTCCTACAAATACTTTTTCTTCTATTGATTATCAATTGATAGTAAAAGATGAATCAAACCCTGTGTTTTGTGAGAGTTTAGCCACAATGACTATTAACTTTTATCCAAACCCAGAAGCTGAAATTTCTTTTGATGGAAATATTGAAACAGGAAATTCATTACAATTCTGTAATTCAGACGGCACTCAAACACTTAACGGAGTAACGCCAGACCACGCAAGTTTTGCAGGTATTACTTATGAATGGAAGGATGTTGCAACAGGAACAGTCGTCGGAACAGCCCCAACCTTAGATATTTCTAACTTTGGAGCAACTACAACCTATGAGCTTTCAGTAACAAATGGAATAACACCTTCTTGTGAACGAACGGCACAAATAACCATTCAATTTATAGAAAATCCAGTTGCTGAAATTTCTCATAACGGAGTAGCAGTTCCAAACGGTGGAAGTTTGGATTTTTGTTTTGATGAGGGAGCGCAGGTTTTAGATGGTGTTCATCCAAGTCATGCAGGTTTGAATATTACTTATGAGTGGACAGACATTACAAATGGAGTTTTGTTAGGAACTGACCCACAAGTATCAGTTTCGAATCCTACAAATACTTTTTCTTCTATTGATTATCAATTGATAGTAAAAGATGAATCAAACCCTGTGTTTTGTGAGAGTTTAGCCACAATGACTATTAACTTTTATCCAAACCCAGAAGCTGAAATTTCTTTTGATGGAAATATTGAAACAGGAAATTCATTACAATTCTGTAATTCAGACGGCACTCAAACACTTAACGGAGTAACGCCAGACCACGCAAGTTTTCCAGGTATTACTTATGAATGGAAAGACATTGCAACAGGAACAGTCGTCGGAACAGCCCCAACCTTAGATGTTTCTAATTTTGGAGCAACTACAACCTATGAGCTTTCAGTAACAAATGGAATAACACCTTCTTGTGAACGAACGGCACAAATAACCATTCAATTTATAGAAAATCCAGTTGCTGAAATTTCTCATGACGGAACAGCAGTTCCAAACGGTGGAAGTTTAGATTTTTGTTTTGACGAGGGAGCGCAAATTTTGAGTGGTGTTCATCCAAGCCATGCAGGATTGAATATTACTTACGAATGGACAAACCTAACAACAGGAGTATTTGCAGGAAATACAGCACAAATATCAGTTACTAGCCCAAGTAATACGACACAAGCAGTTGATTATCAATTAGTAGTAAATGATGAATCAAATCCAGTGTTTTGTGAGAGTACAACTATAATAACTATTAATTTCTTAGCAAATCCGATTGCAGAAATTCAATTTGATGGAACTACTGCGCCTGACAACTTAGCTTTCTGTGATTCGGAAGGCGCACGTACTTTAGAAGGAGCTTTGCCTTCTCATTTAGATTTTGGTTCTGTTTCTTATGTGTGGACACAAGTAGGTGTTGGTGTTGTGAGTAACACAAGTACACTTGTTACACCTGCATCAAATTTTTCTAGTTCTGAAACTTATATTTTAGAAGTTATCAGTAATGATAATCCAAATCTTTGTAGTAGAACAGATGAAATCACAATCGAATTTTTCCCTTCTCCAGATACAGAAATAAAATTTGAAGGAGCTGTGGTTACTGATTTAGGGTTTTGTACGAGTGAAGGAGAACAAACAATTTCTGCTCCTGCATCTCCTTTTTATACTTATCAATGGTTTGTAAGTAGTGCTGCTGACCCTACTCTAATTCCTTTAGGAACAGAACAAAGTCAAGTTGTAAATAATTTTGCTCTTCAAGGAGGAGAAACAAATACAGCTATTTATACAGTAATTGTTACAGATACGAGGGCAACTTGTCCAGCACAAAGTTCTGTAAATGTTAGTTTTTATGCTGAACCCGAAACAGATGAATCTACTTTAGTTGTTTCAGCTTCTCCAATTACGCATTGTTTGACAGGAACTTCTGATATTATAGTTACGAATGCAGAAGAAGGCGTAGAATATCAATTGTTTAGAGAAGGAGTAGCCATAACAGGTGCAATCCAAACTCCAACTGTTGATTTAGCTACAATTACTTTTACTGGATTACCTGAAAGCACTACACTTACAACAGGAGAGGATAGATTCACATATTCAGTACAAGCTACACGAATAGGCGATTTTGGAAGACGTTGTACACAAATGTTAGCCGATACAGCAACAGTTACTGTTTATCCAGAGCCAACAGCAACAGTAAGTGGAACAGCAACAGTTTGTGCTGATAGCCCTACTGATGTAGTCTTTACCATTACAGGAAATTTTCCTGCAACGCTTACTTATCAAGTAACAGATACATTTGGTATTGTGCGAGTAGAAACTGAAATTGTAGGAGCAGTCGGAAGCCCAAGTCCTCAAACATTTATAATAAACACGAATACAAATACATACAAACCTCTTTCTATTACAGACAAAAATTGTAGTGGAACAGTTACGACAGACGAAGTAACAATTACGACAGTACATCCTCCAAAAGTAAATTGGGTAGAATCAAACACAGCTTTTTGTATTGATGAAGCTGCTACTTTCGAAGTAGCAGGAGGAATTAATCATCAATATTTTATTAATGGTTTGCCTGTTTCCACTTCAAATCCATACATCATTCAGCCTAACACACTTGAGGCAGGAACATATGAAATTTATGCTAAAGGCTTTGCTACTTCAAACGGTTGTTCTGCTAATAGCGAAGTAATTACTTTTGTTGTGCATCCTCTTCCTGTCGTTGATTTGGGAGTAGATAGAATAAAATGTGTCGATGATGTTGTTCCATTAGTAGCTACTTTAGATGGTTCGTTTATCTATGATTGGAGAAGCATAAAAGATGATGGCGATATTGTTACGGTAGGAAATGGAAATGATTCTCTATATGTTTCTTTACAAGGAACGTATTTTGTAATTGTTACTAATCTTGAAACAGGTTGTAGTGATTCTAGTAATATTGTTTCGGTTACTAATTATGATACATTAGATGTAGATTTAGGCGAAGATGTATTTGTTTGTAACCCTTCCAGTTTGCCGTATCGTTTGGTGGGTTCTGATATTTCTCATCAAAACGGAACTACTTATGAATGGTACAAAGAAAATGACCCTGCAATTATCGGAACAGATTCTGTTTATGATGCAACAGAAGAAGGAATTTATACAGTAACTGCCATAGACCCAAGAGGCTGTGAGGCAAGAGATACTATTCGTGTGAACTTCACAGCAGACCCAGATTTTCAAATCTTAGGACACGAAAATTACGCTTGTGGAAGTCAAGATACCTTACGAATAGAAGCTACAAACCTTCGAAATATGCTTATTGATTGGGAAGGAAACGGAATTGTATCTTTGAGCGATTCTAACCGAAGAGCTATCGTTGATGTAAGTGGAATTTATACCGTAACAGTTACAGACACAAGTACAATAGCAAATTGTTCTATTACAAAATCGGTTGAAGTATTTGTTCGTCCTGCAATTGAATTTCCTTTATTAAACTCAGCTACAACAGATACAACAACACTTTGTCAAGGAGATTCGCTCACTTTAGATGCCTTTGACCCAACTCATGACGATGATTATCAATATGTCTGGACGTGGTTAGAAAGCAATCAAGCAGTTGCTACAACTCCGAAAGTCAAAATTACCTATGAGACGACTGAAAGCTTTGCTTCACAGCGTTTTGAGATAAAAGTAACTGACCCAGATGGAGGTTGTTTTTCTACTGATACTGTAAATGTTCGTTTCAGAAGAAAACCAATTGCACGAATAAATGCAAGTGATTCAGTTATTTGTATCAATGAAAGCATAGTTTTAGAAGGAGGAGAAAGCTCTGGAAACCGTTTTGAATGGATAAAACTTCCCGAAACTACTTCTTTTGCAACCACTACAAACGTAACTGTAACACCTCAAGAAGTAGGCGAACATACGTATGTTTTGAAGACTTACTTTAATTCTTCTACTGAGTGTGGTGGCGTAAGTGATACTGTCAAAATTCGTGTCAATCGTAAAGCAATTGCAAGTGTAGAAGAAGAAGAAATTCTTTTGTGTGAAAATGAAAATCTTGAAATAAATGGTTTCTTACCTGATAATCCTGCTTTTACAAAGTATATTTGGACGCACGAAGAAAATAATACGCTTCTTTCAAGAGATTCTGTTCTCAATATTTCTTTTGAGGACATTCAACCAGTTTCTTATGAGCCTTTTCATATTGTCTTGACAGTTTATGATTCGCTTACAGGTTGTGATTCTACGGACAGAGTTTTGGTTAAGTTTAATCGTGCTTCTGATATAAAAATTGATTCTACCTACAAAGAAGAGGTTTGTATTGGAGACTTTGTCGAACTAACAGCGAGAGGCGCAACTTCTTATCTTTGGAGTACAGGCGAAACAACTCAAACGATTACCGTACAATTAGACACAACAGGTTTCCATATTTTCACAGTAACAGGTGGATATTTGAATGAATGTCAGAACACAGGGGATACAGCCATCGTTTTTGTAAATCCATTACCAACTATTAGAGCGCATAGCGTTGATACAGTCAGTATTTGTGCAGATGATTCGATTACGCTTTATCCTTCTGGTGGAAAAAATTATGTTTGGCTCAATGACCCAACTGCTTTTGATACAATTACGGTTAGTCCGAAAGTTCCGACAGATTATATTGTGATGGGAACAGATTCAAATGGCTGTCAGAATGTAGATACAGTTCATGTTTATGTAAGTCCGACTTTTGAGCTACCAGAACTATTACAGGTTTGTGAAAATGAAAGTGTAATGATTGGAGACACGCTCAACTTTTTAGATTCTGCTACTGAAGCTCGTGCAACTTATTTCTGGACACCAACAGGAGATGTAACTCCATTTATAAATGTTGCCGAATCTGGAACTTATAGTGTAGAAGTAAAAATTGATGATTGTGTCTTTACTAGGCAAACAGAAGTACAAATCAAAGAAAAGCCTGTTTTAGAATTAGTTTCTGATACGACACTTTGCTTTGAGCTAGGAGAAGAAGACCGTTTCGAAAGAGGACAAACGCATATTTTACGTTCTAACCTTCTCAATAGAGACTCTACCATAACTTATTTATATGTTTGGACAGATTCGACAGGACAGTTTTTAGGAAACGAAGATTCACTAGAAATTGAAGAAGGTGGAAATTATCGTTTGCGTGTCATTGCTCGTTATACAACAGAATGTGAAACAAATGATAGCACTTTTGTAACCGAACTTTGTCAGCCACGTCTTTTTATTCCTGAAGCCTTTACGCCAAATAGCGATAATTTGAATGATAATTTTGAGGTTTTTGGTAAGCATGTCAAAAACTTCGAAATGCAAATCTTCAACCGTTGGAGTGAAGTGATTTATGAAGTTCGTGCTGATGACATTTCAGACCTAGAACCTCAAGATTTTTGGGATGGAACTCATAAAGGTAAAAACGTACCGACAGGAGCATATATTTGGATTATTCGTTATACAGACCCTTTTAGTGGTTCTACAAAGCAAATCCAGAAAACAGGTTCATTTATGATTGTGAGATAATAACTTCACAATAACCATAAACTAAAAAACCTATTCAATCGTCTTGATTGAATAGGTTTTTTTCTTAAAATTTATTTTCTAACTCTAATTCTCATTGGCAATTTATACATTCTTCAACAGTTGTAGCGTGAGGAGTTTTGTCTATCTTTCCCCAAGCAACACGTTCCCAACCACGCTCATGAAAATAATAAAGAGCTAATTTAGTTATTACTTCGAAGGCTGCAATCTGTGAAGCTGCAAAAGGAGTTCCTGTAAAAAAGAAAGCAATCAAAAAAGTATCTATTGTTCCGAATATTCTCCAACTTACACCTTTTAAGAAACTTTTACCTTTAGAGACAAAACGGTTATTACTTTCATTGATTTGATTCCAAACTCTCTCATGTAAAAAATAAAGAATCGTTTTGGTAAACACTTCTCCCAAACCTATCTTTAAGGCATCTCCAAAATGACCTGTAATGAGCCATGATAATAAAATAGTGTCTATGGTAGCAAATACTCGCCAACTGATTCCCTTTACAATGCTTCTATATATCGTTTCTTTCACAATTTTTATTTTTACTTTTGAATAATTTTTGAAAGCCTTTACTTATAATAAAGTTATCTTACAACAGAATTGTTTAACTAAAAAAAGTCCTAGAAACTATTCTTAAAAGATAATAGTAAAGCTATTAATACTTTCCTTAACGTGTTCTTTTTAATTGAGTTTCGTTTATACCTTGTTTAATTTAATTTAATTCTAGTTTTAAGAAATTTAATTCTATAAATTCTTTTAAAAATTATTTAAAATGGGTTGATTTTTAGCTAAACTGATTATTTTTTCGTTAGATTATTTACTACAAAGTTTATTTAAGAAATTATTTGACATTTTAATTATCAAAAAAATATATACAAAATGGATACTATCAATATCTCAGTTTCTCTAGCTATTTTAGTTATCACAATTATAATTAGTGTCTTAGGATTTAATAACCCAGAGCTACAAGCTAAATTATTACATAACCCTTTTTTAGCTAATAAAAGAAAACAATATCATCGTCTTCTCTCATCAGGTTTTATTCATAATGGCTGGGCGCATTTGGGTTTTAATATGCTTACTTTTTTCTTTTTTGGAGGAGTGGTAGAGCAAGTATTTATCAAAAGTTATGGAAATATTTGGGGAGCTGTCATTTTTTTAGGAGTTTATTTGGTTGCGATTATCGTTTCAGACTTACCTTCTTTTTTCAAATATAAAGATATGCCTGCTTATAGTTCTTTGGGCGCATCAGGTGGAGTTTCGGCAATTGTTTTTGCTTCTATTTTGTTTCAACCTACTGAGAAATTATTTTTATTATTAATTCCAATTCCAATTCCTGCTTTTGTTTTAGGAACTTTATATGTGATTTATTCTTATTATCAGAGCAAAAACTCATCTGATAACATCAATCATTCAGCGCATTTGTATGGAGCTGTGTTTGGTTTTGTGATTAGTGCGATTCTTATCCCAAGTGCTGTTACTGACTTTTTTATTCAGCTTTCCAAATATCGTTTACCTTTTTAGAAAATAAAAGTTAAATTTATACTCATTTCATTCAACATAAAAAGCAAAGTGTAGTTATCTGATTAGACTTTGCTTCTTATGACACATTTTATATAATATTTCAAGAAAACAATTTTTTAAACTTTATTTTTATGGACGAAAACAATCTCCAATTTACCAAACTTCCTTTTTCTATAAAGACAGCATTTTATATTGTTGCATTTTTGGTGCTTTTCGTTTTTGCAATTACAGAAGCAAAAGGGCTTTTAATTCCTTTTACTTATTCAGTTCTTATTTCATTTATTTTGTATCCTTTATGCAAATTTTTTGAGGACAAAGGAATACCTCGTATTCTGAGTATTCTAATTTGTTTTTTTATTGTAGTGGCAGGGCTTTTTGGTCTTTTTTATTTTTTCTCAACCCAAGTAGTCAATATTGTAAGTGAGTTTGAAGACTTTAGAGGAAAGTTGTTAAATCTGATTCATCAAGGAATTGAGCAGTACAACACCATTGTTCCCAACTCAAAATTAGATGATGAGAGTTTGCTCAACCAGTCTAAAAAATGGCTCTCTAGTTCTGGTACTTCCGTTTTGTCAGGCACACTCAACCAAACAAGTAGTTTTTTCTCAGGACTATTTCTTCTTCCAATATATGTATTCTTGTTTCTGCTTTATCGCACAGGAATTAGAGACGTATTATTGCGTTTTGTTCACACCGATTATCGTATTGCTTTCACACATCTTTTGAAAGATGTACAGCAAGTAGGACAAAAATATATTGGAGGGTTAATAATAATTATTTTCGTAATTGGTCTTTTGGACAGTATCGCTCTTTGGATTATTGGTCTTGAATCGCCTTTCTTTTTTGGTTTTTTGGCTGCTTGTTTGGCGATTATTCCTTATATCGGAACAGGAATTGGTGCGCTTTTACCTGCCTTATATGCGCTGATGAATCATAGTCCGACAACAGCTTTGTATGTATTGATTGCTTTTTGGGCTGTTCAGTTCTTAGAAGGAAATTTTCTTACTCCAAAAATTATTGGTGGGGAAGTAAGTCTGAATCCTTTAGCTGCTATATTATCTTTGATTGCAGGTGGCTTTGTTTGGGGACTGTCTGGAATGGTTTTATTTATTCCCTTAGCTGCAATTTTGAAAATTGTTTGTCAGAATTATAAAGAATTAGAGCCAATTGCAGGTCTGATGGGGGATGAGATTACGCAGGTAAATGAAATAGTAAGGGGAAAAAATCATACTCCTAGAAAGCCTTTTTGGAAGAAATTATTCAAATAGGAATGTATCACAGCAAAAGAAATATTTTCACATAAATTTGATAACCATTCACAAAAAATTATCTTTGTAGTCAGAATTAAAATCTACACATCCAAATTTGCATTTATCTATCGGAAAAAATCTCTACAAAATTAAATTTTAATCTTTCCATTCGATTCAATTCGATAAAAAATCTATTTTTCCTTATTTTTGTAGTTATGAACAAAACGATAATAACACTTTTGCTACTTATTTTTATAGGTACAGGAATTTATACGAAGGCTGTTGCTCAAATCTTGGTTTTCCCTACTCAAAATCAAAACAGTTCTCAAAAACTCAAAAACAATAAAAAATTAAAGTCTCTCTCTCCTCGTTTGAATAAAATTCAGCGTATGGAAGAAGATACAATTCTGCTTACATTACCCTTTTTTGAAGATTTTTCTACTACTTCGGTAGGTGCGCCTGATTCTGCTAAATGGATAAAAGGAAGTGGCGTTTTTATAAATAACGGAATTCCTCTCAACCCTCCCACTAAAAATGTAGCTACTTTTGATGGAGTGGCAGCAGATGGAAAACCTTATGACCAACTTTTTCCTACTCGTCAGGGGTTGGGAGATACGCTTACCTCTCAACGTTTTGACTTAACTTTAGTCAATCCAAATCAAGAGCTTTTCTTTTCTTTTATGGTACAGGCTCGTGGAAATGGAGAAACACCTGATACAACAGATTTTCTGAAAGTAGAATTTTTGGATAATGAAGGAAACTGGGAACAAAAATGGGAAAAAAGAGGAGGAAGAATAGACACCAAGAAATTTGAACATATTATCTTTAAGATAGAAGACGAAAAGTTTTTTCACGATAGTTTGCAGTTTCGTTTTACGTCTTATAATCGTCTTTCAGGAGCTTTTGATGTTTGGAATGTAGATTATATTTATTTCAATACTGATAGAAGCCCTACTGACACAGTTTTTCTTGATGTAGCGACAAGTCAATCTTCTGCTCATTTTATCAAACCTTATTCGGCTGTTCCTTATCAACATTTTTGGAGTGATACAACACGCTTTCTGAAAGATTCGGTTTTTTCTACTGTAAATAATTTAGATGAAACATTCAATGTCATTGCTTATCAATGTGAGGTTAGAAATGAAGAAACAAAGGACATTTTAGGGTATTGGTATGGCTTAAACGATGAAGTTATTTCGTCTTCTACATTGATAGAAGGTTTTGAGAAAAACAAGAAAATTGTAGCCGTTCCGTATGCAGATTTACTACCACAGGGACAAGATTCGATGACAATTACGCATCAATTTCAAGTAAATACAAGAGAGCCAGATGAGAATTTTGGAGGAGTTTATACAAGAAGTAATGACACAATTAGCCAAACTTCTGTTTTTAAAGATTATTATGCTTATGATGATGGAACGGCAGAGTATGCAGCAGGAATCAATCAAAGATTTGGACAACTTGCCTATCAGTATTATGTTTCTCAACCAGATATTCTGACGCATATTGATGTTTATTTTTCACGTATTGGAGCAAGTGTAGAAAATCAAACATTTAATATCAGAGTTTGGAAAAAACTTGATTTGTCAAAAACAGAAATTAAAGATTCGCTTATGCTTACTCAAAATTCTATTCTTAGATATTCTGACAATATAAATGAATTTAAGCGCATTGCTCTTTCTCGTCCTATTGATATTTCAGACACAATCTATATAGGAATCCAGCAGTTGGGAGACAATATGTTGCCTATTGGATTAGATGTACAGACAGATTCTAAAAGTAAAATGTTTTTTAATGTTCGTAATTATTGGGAACAAAATGAGTTTGTTGATGGAAGTTTGATGTTGCGTCCTGTGTTTTCAAAAGAAGATATTGTTACAGGAGTTGAAGATATTACAGAAAATAACGAGTATAATCTGTGGGAGCAAAATCTACTGTTATATCCTAACCCTGCACAAGATAAAATAAATTTGAAAGGCAAAGTAGAAAGCGTTCAGATTATAGATTTAACAGGAAAAACTTTAGGAGAATATTCATTGAATCCATATTCTGCTTTTGCTATTGATAGAGAAATAAGACTTCCGTCTTCTATAAAAAATGGAATGTATTTAGTTAGATGTCAGTACAAAAACTTTACGACGGTTAAGAAATTAGTGATTCAGAAGTAATTTCAACCTCTTGTTAGTATCTTCATTTTTACTTTGACAGTCCTTTCAGAAGGCTGTCAATAGTTGAAAAATACAACCTCATTATTAAAAAATGGTTTCAATAATTTGTTTGTGTTATAATCACGCAGAGTTTATTGCAGAGGCATTATATTCTGTCTTTAATCAGACCTACAAAAATTGGGAATTGATTATTGTAAATGATGCCAGTACGGATAAGAGCAAAGAAATTATAGATAAAATTGTAAAAGAAAACCTTCTTCACACTGTTCAAACTATTCATTTAAAAGAAAATAAAGGAAACTGTGTAGCTTTTAATGAAGGGTTTAGAATTTCGAAAGGAAAGTATATCATTGACTTAGCTGCCGATGACAAATTTGAAATCGATAAGCTAGAGAAACAAGCCAAGACTTTAGAAAATGCTGATAGCAAGACAGGAGTTTGTTTTACAAATGCTGTTTTGATTGATGAGAAAAGTAATAAACTAGGAAACTATTATTTTGATTGGTACAAAAAAATACCAAAAGACGGTTTTATTTTTAAAGAGCTTATTAGAGCAGGAGGAATGATTTGTTCGCCTACAATGCTTATCAAAAGAGAGGTTTTGGAAGAATTAGGAGGATATGATGAATCACTTTCCTACGAAGATTATGATTTTTGGGTGCGAAGTGCTAGAAATTGGAAGTACATTTTTCTTAATGAAAACCTAACTTTTTATAGAAAAACAAATCATTCTCATTCTTCTACCTTCAAGAAAAAAAACAATCCTCATCTTTATTCTACCTTCAAAGTTTGTCAAAAAGGGTTTTATTTGTGTCGAAATAAAGAAGAATATAAATCACTTTCTATTTCTGTATTATATCATTTCAAAGAATCATTAAAATATAAAAATTATAAAGCTGCAAAGGGGTTTTTGGTTTTATTTTTTAAATTAATTAGAAAAACCCTCGTTGACGGCAACGCCTCAACGACGGTTTAAAAAAAACTAAGGCAAAAGCAAACTTGGGTTTTCATCTTCTTGTTTGCTAAGTTGATAAATCAATTTTTGCTGTATCTGACCAACTTTTAAGAGTTTTAACTAAATTCTTGAACATATCTTCATTTAGATTCATTGAAAAGAATAATACTTCTTTTCTAAATGAGACCTGTAATTGATAATTATTGTCCTCTTTTGGGATTAGTTTAATTTCTTCAATTTTATGTTTTTCCAAAATCACTTTTTGCTTTTTATAAGGCATAAATACAATGATTTGGTCTTTTTCTATGCTTATGATTGGCTTTTTTAATTTATCTACCATCTTTAAACCTTCACTTAAAAATATTCCAATAAATAGTAATACCAACATCAATAGAAATGAACTTATAACCAATGAATATTCTTTGAAAAAAGACAGAAAAGGATTTAAGAAGGAAAGCAAATATCCAAAAAGAGGAAATAATAGTAATGAGCTTATAAATATCCCTAAACGTGCAAGTGAATGTTTAGGCTTCTCTTTAAACTCTTTCATATTCAGATTAGAAACTTCCCAAGGTAATGTTGTGAGTTGCATTTCAAATTGTTTCCAATCTGAAAGACTACTCAAGTGGTGTTTGAAGTATTTTCTTTCAGATTTCGAATTGAGAATTTTTTCTAAACCTAAGTTGTTTTTAACTGAACTCTTTTTATCTGTATTCACGATTTTTATTTTTTTAAGGCAAAAGCAAATTCGGATTTTCATCTTCTTCATCCAAGGAAGCATACAAATAACTGTAATCTCTCATTCCTCTCAGTGCAAATTTTACTTTTGTCAAATCAATTCTGACGGTATTTGACCAATCATAAAGGGTCTCTATCAAAGTTTCAAACTTTAAATAGTTCAGATTCATAGAGAAAAATAGTGTTCCTCCTTTATACGAAATGCGTAGTTTGTAATTACTTCCTTCTTTCGGAATCAGTTCAATCTCTTCTACTTTATATTTTGCTAGAGTTACTTTTTGTTCTTTGTAAGGCATAAATACAATGATTTGGTCTTTTTCTATGCTTATAACAGGATTACTTTTATCAATCCCAAAAGTAGTATCTTCTAAAATTCTTTTTGACCAACCTGCAATTATTGCTATAAATAATAGAATACCAATGGGAATGGATAGAAAAAACCAATTACTAGAAATTATATTGTATAGAAAAGCAAAAAACCACACTAAAGAAAGTAATAATGAACCTAAAATAAATCTTTTTAAAGTAAATCCTTTATTAACGTTTTTCTCTCTTTTATATTCCTCCATATCCAAACTAGAAAGCACCCAAGGCAATGTTTTAAGCTGTGTATCAAATTGCTTCCAATCTGAAATGCTGTGTAAATAGGCTTTAAAATACTGTCTCTTCGATTTTAAATTAAGCGTTTTTTTTACTGGAAAAATGGATAAAGTTCGATTCTGATTGCAATGTTTTTCGTTTAGATATTCCCAAGAGCTTTTCAAAAAAGCTGATTTACATTCCTTACAAAAAACAATCTCATCTCCTTCTACAATCAAATCGCCTGTAATTGGGTCTTGTCGCTTTTCATTCAAAAAATCAGAATGAGAAGTAGAATTTATTTTGTGAGTGTTCAATATGAAATAATGTTTGCTTGAGAAATTAAGAAGAAAGATAATAACTGTTATGATAAGTAAATTATAAGTCAAGCTAAACAACTCGTAATTTTTAATCCGTAATCCGTAATTGAACTTTTAATAAATCAAAATCATTGACCAATATTTTTCTTTTCTTGCTGCACCAATTCGTTTTACTCGTGCATCCATCAAGCGTTTACATTGTGGAGGTGTGAGTTTCCAACCACGAAAAGCCTGTTCTATTTCTGTAAAACTATATGACATATTTTCATAAGCTCTTTCGGTTTCTATTCCTACTTCCGAAAGACGCTGAACGGTACTTTTTTTTCCAATATCAGTTGTCATTCCATCTGTTTTCCAAAGGTTTACAACGAGTTCTTTTGTTGCATAGGCTACTGTATCGCTCCAAGCTACTTCATCAACAGGCGCAAAATAACTTCCTCCACAATGACAGCCGTTTGTTCTTAATTCGTTTGTAAGTTCCAAAAAACGCTGTGCAAAAACTCCATCTACTTTTTGTTCTTCTTCTATTCGTTCGTCTATTTTTGGTTCTTCTATCGTTTCTGGTAGTTCAGGAATCGGATTATTAGTAACTCCTTCTTGCTTTTGAAAGTCTGTAATATTGGCAATCATATCTTGCTGCGAACCCAAATCTTGACTGTCAAATGTTTTCATCTGTACATCAAGGCAGTTAAAATGATTTGTCTTTAGTTCTGCCCCAACTCCCTCAATAAAATCAGCTACTTTAATGTGATTTGGGATTCTAGGAAAATGAACTTCACACGTAAAAACATCATTATCATGTGTAATAAGTTGTACTGGTCTTTTTGCATTGAGAAGTGGAATTTCTACTTTTCCATTACGAGCAATATTTTTTATTTCTATCATTTTAAAAATCTCTGATGAGTTTTTATCATTTTTCAAAAACCAAGCTAAATCTTCTCCCGGTCCGTAGTAGGTTGCAGTTCCTTGTTCATAATGCGAGACATAACGAAAATGAAAAATTGTTCGGTCTTTTGTATAATCAATTTTATCTAAAATATAGTTGTTTTGCCATTTTTTGTAAATAGGCTTATAATCTACAAAAGTCTTTTCTGAAACAGAAGTAGCGTTATTGGGTTGGTTGAGGTCTTGAGCTACCGAATTTTTTGTGATAAATACAGTAATGAAGAATAATGTAAATAAAGATAAAATATAATTGAAATAAGGTTGCATAATTTTTTAGTTCTTTTGATATAGAATAGGTAGAATTTTTTGGTGTAGTAAAAATACAGATTACAATCTATAAACGCAGTTTTTTAGCATTACGTTGCTTATTGTCTTTAAGATATTGAAATTTGAAATGTTACTAATTGGATAAAAAGGGATTCAAAAATAAAGCGAGTTTTTCATATATGCTTGAAACTTGCCAATTATAAATCAATTTTTCAAAAAATTAAACTTTCAATTTTATGAATCTCAAAAGACAAAAAGCGACTGTAAATGCGAGTTCGATGGCAGATATTGCCTTTCTATTACTTATCTTTTTTTTGGTCAGTACACGAATCGCAACGGAAAAAGGATTTGCGATGTCTTTACCACCAAAACAGGAACAGAAAACTCAGCCAACACCAGCATTAGATAGAGATGTTTTGCGAATTGCTATTAATTCTGAAAATAAGATTTTGATTGAATCAGATAAAAATGGAACAGTTTCAGAAATCAAAAACCTTGTCAAAACACATTTGATGAATTATGGAAAAGATGAAAATTATTCTCAACATCCAAAAAAGGCAGTTGTTGTTTTGAGTAGTCAACGCCAAACAGATTATAACTTTTATATTGATGTTTTGGATGAGATAAAGGCAGGATATAATGAGTCAAAGGCAGATTTTTTGAGCAAAAAAATGGGTGCAAAATATACTTCTATTGAAGTCATAGATTTTGCCTTACAAAAGACACAAGAAGAAAAAGAGCTTTATCAGCTTCTACAAAAAGAGTTTCCAGTCAATATTTTGGAACAGAATAATCAATTGTAATTCAAACCCTAAGGGTCTCCAAGACCCTTAGGATTTATTAGTTAGTCATTATCTTCTTCGGTAGTTGTTTCTGCCTCAAACTCTATTTCTTTTAAAAGGTAAGAAGTTTTGCCATTCATTTTTATGAAATCCATTTCTTCTTTATATTTTTTGCCATTACGGGTTACGTCAAAAGTCATTTTTACTGCTTTGCTTCCATCTTCTAATGTTTCTATTTGAGAAGTTTGCATAGCATATTTTTCTACTGCTCCTTTTGTTGCTTCTTCATTTTTCAAAAGTGCAACCCAAGTTTCGTCCGAGTAATCGGTATAATTTTCTTTATCTACTAACTCAGAAGTATTTTCATACAAACCATTTTTCAAAAATTCATACATAGCAATAGCTTGATTAGTTGCTTCTTGTTTTTCGGCATACTCTAAGTTTTCTTGCTCTGTGTTTGCTTCTGCATTTACAGTTTGCTGAACTTCTGTGTTCGTCTCTGTACTATCTGTGTTGGTAGGTGTTCCACACGCATAAAATGCAAATAAAACTCCTGCAATAAGAAATTTTGAAGAGAATTGAGTTATTAGTTTTTGAGTCATTTTTTTGAAATTTTGAGTATAAGTTTAGTTTTGAAAATGAAATTTAAGTATAAAATTAGAGTTTCTATCAAAAATAGGTTTGTTTTATCGTATTTTTGAGTAAAAATCAAATTATTAATACTAAGAAATTAACTATGGGAAGATTATTAGCCATCGATTACGGACAAAAAAGAGTAGGACTTGCTGTTACTGATTCTGAAAAAATAATTGCAACAGCTTTAGAAACGGTTGCTGAAAAGGAGGTCTTAGAGTACATCAAAAATTATGTTGAAACCGAACCTGTGGAAGTTTTTGTATTAGGAATGCCTAAAAAGTTAGATAATTCGCCTTCTAGTAATGCAGCAGCCGTAGTCAAGTTTCAGAAAAAACTAGAAACTCTTTTTCCAGATATTCCAATTGCTTTAGAAGATGAGCGTTTTACGTCTTCACTTGCCTTAGATGCCATGATTAGTGGAGGAATGAGTAAGAAAAATCGTAGAAATAAATCAAATGTAGATAAAATAAGTGCTGTTTTGATTTTGCAGACGTATATGGAAAGAACAAGTAATCAGTAAATACAATGATTTTAACACTAAGCTACTAAGAACACTAAGTTTCACAAGGTATTTTTTAATAAATCAATGCTTAATTTAAAGGTCATAAAAAATAATATGCTTACAAAAAAAACAGTAAATGATATTGCTTACAAAATCGTAGGCTGTGCAATGGAAGTACATAAACAGTTAGGTGCAGGACTGTTAGAATCTGTTTACCAATCTTGTATGGTTGAGGAATGCAAATTACAAGGTTTGAAGGTAGAGACAGAAGTAAGAGTACCAATTTATTATAAGGGTATATTACTCAAAGAAACATTACGACTTGACCTCTTGATAGAAAATACTGTAGTCGTTGAGCTAAAAGCAGTAGAAAAACTTATACCTCTTCATTAGGCTCAACTTCTTACTTATCTTAAATTGTCTCAAAAACCAAAAGGACTTTTGATAAACTTTAATACAGAGCTTATCAAAAATCAACTTTTGCCTTTGGTAACTGATGTTTTTGCAAACCTTCCATAAGTAGTATTTATTTTCTTGCGTAGCTGTTTTCTCTTGATTCTTTATTTTCAAACTGTATTTAGTTAAAAATCCTATCAATTAGAGTAATCTAAAAGATAGGGTTTTATTGCTTGTGTAGCTGTTTATTTTCTTAGTGCCTTAGTGTTAAATTGTATTTTCAATCTTACAAATTATCTTCTACAAATTTTGTCATCATATTATATAAGTGGATTCTGGTCATTCCACCATAAATTCCATGATTTCTATCTGGATAATAAAACATTTCGAACGGACGATTTGCATTTACAAGTGCGTTTTGAAGTGCAATAGAATTTTGAACATGTACATTATCATCGCCAGTTCCGTGAACCAAAAGAAATTCTCCTTTTAGTTTTGCAGCATGTGTAATTGGCGAGAAATCATCGTATCCCTTTGCATTGTCTTGTGGACGTTGTAAAAAACGTTCTGTATAAATGGTGTCATAATATCTCCACGAAGTAACAGGCGCAACAGCAATTCCAGCTTTGAAATAATCTGCACCAAGCATCATCAAAAGCGAAGACATATAACCACCATAACTCCAACCCCAAATACCAATTCTTTCTTTATCAACAAAAGGTAAACTACCAACGAATTTTGCACCATCTATTTGGTCTTCTACTTCTAGCTTTCCTAAATTTTTGTAAGTTGCTTTTTTAAATGCTTCGCCACGCCCTTGCGTACCACGATTATCTACCGTAACTACGATATAGCCTTTTTGAGTAAGCATTCCATGCCAAAGGTCGTTTGTTCCACCTGCCCAAGAATCAGTTACAAGCTGCGAACCAGGTCCTCCATAAACATGCATCAAAACAGGGTATTTTTTGTTCTCATCAAAATCAACTGGCTTAAAGATTTGATAATTAAGTATTTCTCCATTTCTATTTTTGAATGTAGAAAGTTCCTTTTGAGGTAAGTCATTTTCCTTGAATGTATTGATAAGTCCATCGTTATCTTGAATTTTACTTAAAAGTAAATTTCCTTTCGTTTGGTACAAACGATAATTAACAGGCATTTCTGTACTTTCGTGGGTAAGGATATAAAAAGCAAAATCTTTACTCATATCAACAGAATTTGTTCCGTGTCTGTCTGTAAGTTTACGAGCTTTTTTGCCCTTCAAATCAACCATATACAAATGACGCTCAAGAGGAGAATCTTGTGTAGAAATATAATAGAGCATCGGTACTTTCAAACCTTCCTCTTCTACTCCCAAAAGCTCAATGACTTCCCAATCTCCATTTGTGATTTGGCGAACCTGCTTTCCGTCCATTGTATAAAGGTACAAATGCTTGTAACCCGTACGTTCACTAGAGACAATAAAATGCTTTCCATCTTGAAGATAAATCAAGTCTTGTGTATAATCAAAATCCACATATCCATCTTTGTCTTCATCAGAATAAACTATTTTTGTTTTATCTTTTTTGATATTGGCGTGGATAAGGTCAATTTTGTTTTGCAGACGGTTCATTCTACGAATAGCCAAAATATCAGAATCATTTGTAAACTGCAAACGAGGAACGTAAATATCTTTTTCTTCTCCTAAATCAATTTCCTTTTGTTTTTTAGATTCCAAGTTATAAACAAACACTTTGACAGTAGAATTATCAGCACCTGCTTTTGGATATTTGAATTTATAATCAATTGGATAAAGTTGAGATTTATCAGCCCAATACTGCATATTGTACTCCATTACTCTACTCTCATCAAACTGAATAAAAGCTAAGTTTTTGCCGTCTGGTGACCAGTCAAAAGCTTTTGTAAGACTAAACTCTTCTTCATAAACCCAATCTCCAGCACCATTTATGATTTTATTGAAAAGTCCATTGCCTGTAATTTGGGTTTCGTTCATGTCAGATAATGTAACATAAAAAAGGTTGTTGTCTCTAAAGAAAGCCACCTTTGAGCCATCTGGAGAGAAAGTAGCATAGGCAGAACGACCTTTCTCTGAAAGTTTTTTGACTGACTTATCACTTGTATCTACCACGTAATATTCAGCTACATACGAACGGCGATAAATAGCTTGACGATTTGTTTGAACCAAGATTTTGTCTTCTTTATCTGAAAAAGAGTATTCTGCAATACTGATTTTTGGGTCAGAAGCATCTCCATCAAAAATAGTTTCGACGGCTTTATTGGTTTTGATGTCATAACGAACAATAGCATTGCCGTCCATACGAGTATAAAACTGACCATTGTTTGTCCAATCAACACCTTGTAGATTTTTGGCATAAAGTGTTCCGTTTGAATAAATATCGGTAACACTAATTTTTGTTTTTTTATCTTCTTGTGCTATTGCCTCCGAAGAGAAATAAACACTAGAAAGAGCAAAAACTCCTAGAAAAAGGGATAAAAAATAATTTTTCTTTAACATAGTAGAATTTATAATTGATTTTGAATATAAACTATCAAGTTCGCAAATTTTGATTAATTATTCAAAATATGTGATTAATTGTATTGAAAAAGGCTTCATCTGTTCTTAAAAAGACAAGGAAATATTCGCTGAAATTTTATTCATTTTTTCTTAAAAAAAGATAGGAAAGTGGAACGATTTCTCAGAAAAAATAGTTATATTAATGTACTGTTTATGAACAGTTTAACTTAGCCATTAAAAAGAAGAAATAATTACTTTATCCTTTACACAAAATCACACTACCATGAGACACTTCCCATTTTCTTATCAAATGATTCGCTCTGCTGCTTATAATTTAGCAGAAAAAACACTTGACATTGAGTTCAAAGACGGCTCTTCAAAACGTCTGCGTGATATTACACCACAAATTTATGCACATTTGATGAATCGTTCACTTTGTGATAAATTACTTTCAAAGTTTAGTCAAGAATTAGCCATAAAATAAAAATATCTGATTTTGATTGATGATTTCATAAGACAAAAAGCCTTATTTCTAAGCTAGAAATAAGGCTTTTTATATGAAAAATGTCTTCTTTTTTAAGATAAAACACGTTCTACGCTATTGCTTACAATAACTTCTCCAGTCATTTCTTTTGGAATTTCTACTTGCATCAAATTCAAAATAGTAGGTGCAATGTCTCCTAATTTTCCGTTTTTAAGAGAGTAATTATTGTTAACTGAATCCCCAATAGAGTTAGGAGAGAGCAAAAACATCGGAACTTCATTTGTTGTATGTGCTGTATTTGGTGTTCCATCTTCATTTTTCATTTTGTCGGCATTTCCGTGGTCTGCAATAATGATAACTTGATAGTCATTTTTTAAAGCTGCTTCCGAAACTTCTTTTGCACAAGAATCTACTGTTTCACAAGCTTTTACAGCAGCTTTGAAAACTCCTGTATGTCCGACCATATCAGGATTGGCAAAATTCAGACACACAAAATCAGGTTTGTTTTCATTCAAATCATCTATGACTTTATCTTTCAGCTCAAAAGCACTCATTTCGGGCTGTAAATCATAGGTCGCTACTTTTGGAGAAGCACACATGATTCTGTTTTCGCCGTCAAACTGCTTTTCTCTTCCTCCAGAAAAAAAGAAAGTAACATGAGGATATTTTTCAGTTTCTGCTGCACGAAGTTGGGTTTTGTTATTATTTTCCAAAACTTCCCCTAGGGTGTTATTCAGATTTATATCATCAAAAATGACTTTTACATTTTTAAAATCTTTATTGTAATTAGTCATGGTAACGTAATACAAATCTAATCTTTTCATTCCTTGCTCCTCAAAATCTTGCTGACTCAGAGCCTGTGTTATTTCTCTACATCTATCTGTACGAAAATTAAAAGCAATAACGACATCATCTTTTTCTATTTTAGCTAAAGGCTTATTATTTTCATCTGTCTTGATAATTGGTTTCAAAAACTCATCTGTAACTCCCTCTTTATACGATTCTTGCAATGCTGAAATCATATCTTTTACTTTTTTGCCTTCTCCTTTTACCATCGCATCATAGGAAAGTTTCACTCTTTCCCAACGATTATCTCTATCCATTGCATAATAACGACCAATTAGAGAAGCTATTTTTGCATTTGTTTTCTTCAAATGACTTTCCAAATCTTTTAGAAAGTCTTTTCCTGAATTTGGGTCTGTATCTCTTCCATCTGTAAAGCCATGAATAAAAATATCTTTCAGCCCTGCTTCTGTTGCTAAAGAAGTTAAGGCTTTTAAGTGTGAAGTATGCGAATGAACACCACCATCAGAAATCAAACCTATAAAATGAAGTTTTACGCCTTGTTCTTTTGCATAATGAAAGGCTTTTTGTAAGATTTGATTTTTACCTAATTCATTATCTTTGATGGTAGAATTTATACGAGCCAAGTTTTGATAAACTACCCTTCCTGCGCCAATATTCATATGTCCGACTTCTGAATTTCCCATCTGTCCGTTTGGAAGTCCTACAAACTCGCCATCAGTTCGAAGTCTTGAGTTTGGGTAATTAGAATACAGACTATCTACAAAGGGTGTTTTGGCTGCGTCAATGGCTGATACTTTTTTGTTTTGAGCAATTCCCCAACCGTCCAAAATCATTAAAAGGACTTTTTTGTTAGTTTTTGTAGTGTTCATGTGTTTATATAAAGGTTATCATGCCTATTTCTTTATTGTAAAATAAAATAGAAAAAGTAAGCTTTTTTATTCTATAACTTTTGGTGTTCTGAAATAATCAGAATCTTTCTTTGGCGCATTTTTGAGAGCTTTTTCGTGTGAAAGAACATTCGAAATTTCGTCGTTTCTCATTACATTTACTTCCTCCGAAATATGAGTAAGTGGTAATGTAGTTGAAGTATCAATTTCGTTTAGCTGTTCTACCCAGCCCAAAATTTCGTTCAAATCATCTGCCATTGCTGTTTTGTCTTCTTCCGAAAATTCCAAACGAGAAAGGTGTGAAATATCTTCAATAAGTTTTTTATCTACGTTTACTTTCATTTTTTGTCGTGATTATATTTAGTGATGAATAAAGTGCCTTGATTAGATCTCAAAATTACGAATTAAAGTTTTAAGTCGCTACATCTAGGTCATTATTATTCATTTACTTCATAAAGCTGCTGGGCAAGAGGCAAATCAAATATGAAGCTTGTTCCCTTACCTTCTTCACTCTCTACACTTATTTTTCCTCCATTAGCTTCTACAAAATCTCTACATAAAAGCAATCCTAATCCTGTTCCTGCTTCATTGTTTGTTCCTTGAGTAGTAAAATGCTCATCTTTTTTGAAAAGTTTGTTTAGGTTTTCTTTGCTCATTCCAATTCCTGTATCAGTTACAGAAATAATTACAGAATCATTTTTTACGACTGAAGAAATACTAACTTTTCCTTCATTGGGTGTAAATTTGAGTGCGTTACCTACTAAATTTCTCAAAATAACATCAATTTGATTTGGGTCTGCCACTACTCTTGTTTTTTCACCTACTTGATTTATAATTTCTATTTCTTTGCTTTGTGCTAGAGATTTGAAGAATTTTTGTTGATTTTGGGCAATCTGATTCAAATCAATGTTTTTAGGTGTTGGTTTTAGTCCTTGCATTTGTGCTTTAGACCACTCCAAAACATTATTCAAGGTTTCTAAGTGGTGGTCGACAGAAATCTTGACTTCTGCTGCAAGTGTAGTAACTTCTTCTAGGCTCAAAGCTCCGTATTTAATGAGTGTCAGATAACCATTTACAGATGTAAAAGGCGTACGAAGGTCGTGCGAAATAATAGAAAATAACTTGTCCTTTACTCCATTACTTGCCTTTAGTTTGTCTCGCTGATTTTCTACAAGTGCTTTTTGAGTTTCTAATTCTTCTTGCTGTTCTTCTAATAAAATAGCTTGTTCTTGTAACTGATTACGCTGCTCTGCTAAACGTTTATTTTGTTCTCGTTTTCGAATATAAAAATAAAATAAAAGACCACTAATGACCAAAATAAAAAATGCAATTAAAATAGCTGTTCTTGTAATTGCTTTTTGCTCTTGAATACGGTTTTCATTTTCGGCACGTTCGACGTTTGCCTTTTCCTTTAGCAGTTGAAGAGCAAGTTCTTGTTTTGTATATTTTTCTGTTAGGTTTCCTAAACTATCCTGCTGACTCTCAACAATTTCTGTTTTTTGTTGTAATTCTAATCCTTGATTTATTAACTCTAAATCTAGTTTTTGTTTTTGAAGAGCTAATACTTCAGCTTTCAGTTTTTCTCTATCTAAGTCTGTTTCTACTTTTTCTATTTTTCGTTTTTGTAAAAGCTCATTAAAGCTCTTGTAAAGATTAAAATAATACGTTTTTTGCTCATCATTACCAGCTTTTTCATAGGTTTCTGCAAGCATTCCATAACAGCTTCTCATTTGTGCAACATCATTCATCTCTTGCGCTAAGGCTAAAGCTTCTTTTAAGAACTTAGCAGACTCATCATATCGTTTGAGATTATTTAGGACAACAGAAATATTGACAAGTGAAGAAATAATAGTTACATTTTCTGATTTTTTGCGCCTTCCTTCTAATGTTTTTTGGAAAAAATGAAGTGAAGAATCATACATCGCTAAATCTGCATAAATCATAGCTAGATTGCTATAAATTCCATACATTCCACTCTCATTGTTTACTTTTTCATTAAATTGTAAGGAATGTTGAAAAAAATTGATGGCAGGACGCAATTCTTTGGCTTCCCATTTTATGAGTGCTGCTTTATTAAGATAATCACTCGCTCCTCTATAATCTCCTTCGTTTTCTCTTTCTTTAGACATAGAAAGATACTTCTCTACACTTACTTTCTTTCCATCTCGTGTATATTCATCTTGTGCGAAAGAATTAGTAGAAATGAAAAATAAGAATTGAAATACGAAAATAAAAGAGAAGAAAAGTGAAAGAGGTAAATAATTTCTCATTTAAATAGAAGGGAGTAATTGAAAGAGTATAAAAATCTGATTATAAGAGGAATAACTATCTACTAAAAATAGTGTTTTATAACAAAGATACAAAATTGCTTGGGTTTATCTTTTTAGAAAATGACTATTAATGAAATCTAAACCTATAAATCTCGGATACTGGAAATGTTTACAATCTGATTTGGATTTTGAATGTTTCTAAAAACAAAGTTTACAAATGAATAAATAATTGGTAAATTAGGCAAAGAAATTTTTTCGCTATTTTGATTCTTCTATTTCCTATTTCTAATCTTATGAAATTTTCGTATTCTGCTATTCTTTCAAGTCTGTTTTTTATTTTTTTATTTCTAGAAGTTTCTTGTACGCCTGATAAAATGTCAGAGCCTCCAAAGGATTTGGAAAAGTTTATAAAGCGTAATGTTTTCCATTCTGATGAAAAACTTCAAGAAATTTATGATGCAGCCAACCGAAGAGATGCCAAAACGGTAGCTACATTTTTATCAGATTCACAAGAAAAATACAGAAAACATGCAGCTCTTACTTTTGCTTCACTTCAAGATAGTAGCTTTTTGCAACCTTTGTTAGAATTATTGAACGACAAGCAGCCTTCTGTCAGATTAGCTGCTGCAACAGCAATTGGTCAGTTTTGGGCTACAAGTAGTGAAGAGTTATTGATAAAAAAAGTAACTCAAATGCAAGAAAAAGGAAATTATGATGCCAACGTTCAACAACGACTTTTAGAAGCCATTGGAAAAAGTGCTACTAAAAAAGGATTACAATTTCTGGCACTAAAAAATTATGAAAACGATACTTTGAGAGTAGGACAAACAATAGGAATTTATCGTGCTGCTACCAAACCAAAAATAGATGAGCGAGTAGTTTCGGATTCTGCTACTCTTTTAATGCTTGATTTTCTGACTCCTCCAAAACAAAACTATACTGTTCGTTTGATGGCATCGGCTTATTTTGCTCGTCTTGCTGATAAAGTGATTCCTAAAACCGAAGCTGATTCTATTCAAGGAAAAAAACAAAGTGATTTCTATGAAACGCTGAAAAACAAGGCTGATAAGGACTCACAGTTATTTGTGCGTTCGAATGCTGCACAGGCTTTGGGAGCAATACAGACAAAAGAAAATGAAGACTTTTTGATTAAGATTTTGGATAAAACAGATGAAAATTATTTAGTCAAAATTTCAGTTATTCGTTCGCTTGGAAAGTTTGATGCTTCTCCAAAAATCAAAAAAGTAATTGGAAATTATATTAATTCCAAAAATCCAAACCTTCAAGTTGTAGCTTCCCAAACACTCAAAAATCTAGCTCGTTTGACAGATTCTAAACTATACTTAGAATGGGTAGAAAAAACGACTAATTACAGAACTCGTGCAAATCTTTTAGCAGGTATTATCAAAACAGAGCGAAAAGAAAATATAGCTTCTCAAAAAACTATTTCTTTGCTAGATTCATCTAAAAATATATATGAAAAAATGGCTTTATTGAAGTCTCTCTCTGAAAGTCCACAAAACATAGACTTAATTTTAGATACATTAGAAACTACTGAAAGTCATCTTTTGCGAACAGCAGCAACAGAGGCTCTCTTAAATAGTGCAACTATTTTTTTAGCACAAAATCCGAAGCCAAAATTTAATAAAGAGGAAAAGAAGTTATTCAAAAATATAACTGAAGGTTTTGAGTTTGCCATTAGTTCAGGTGATGTGGGTACAATTGCCTTAGCTGCAAGTGGACTTATGAACGAGAATTTGAAAGAGAATATATATAAATATAAAATAAAAGAAATAGTAAATCTACTGACAGAAGCAAGAGAAAAATTAGTTTTGCCAAAGGAAATAGAAACCTATCAAGAGGTCAGCAAGACAATAGAGTTTTATACAGGTAAAGCCACTCAAAGCCCACCACTTCCACCTACAAAAGAAATTGATTGGAAGCTTATCAATACACTAGATGCACGAAATTCTGTTACTTTAAAGACAAATAAAGGAGAAGTAATAGTTTCACTTTTTACAGAAGAAGCTCCTGCAACAGTAGTAAGTTTTGTAACTTTAGCAGGAACAGGTTTTTTTAATAAAAAGAAGTTTCATAGGGTTGTTCCAAATTTTGTAGTGCAGGGAGGCGACCCACGAGGCGACGGCTGGGGAAGTGTAGATTATACAATTCGTTCTGAGTTTTCTACTTTTTATTATGATGATGAGGGATATTTAGGAATGGCATCAGCAGGAAAAGACACAGAAAGTTGTCAATTTTTTATTACGCATTCGCCTACACCACATTTAGACGGACGTTATACCATTTTTGGAAAAGTAATAAATGGAATGGATGTAGTACACAAATTAGAAGTAGGAGATTATATCGAAATAGTCAGCTTTTAAAGAAAAAAATAAAATAAAAAAAGCAAAGAAGTAGTAAAAGTTATTAGCAAGTGATTTTTATGATTACTATGATAATTACAGGATAATACAATAAAAATAAATATTAAAAGATATTGTTATTTAGCCTCACTGAATTTCAGTTGTATTTATCTTAAAAATCATATAAATCACTCGCTAATCAGTTAATCCAGCCTTTGTTGGTGTTTTAGCGCATCGACACCAACAAATACAGGTTTTAAACTAATTGCTCTAACGCAATTTCGAAAGAAGTTTCTACCAAGCCTGTCTTTTTCTGATTTCTTGTATGCGTTTTTTGAAGAGCATTTTTTATGATTGTTGAAGTATCTTCAAAAATTCCTTCGTCAGACATATCTACATCATCATCACTCATTAGGTAAGCAAAAACACGAGCCATTCCACAGTTAGCAATAAAATCTGGAATGATAGCTACATTTTTATCAGCATATTCTAATGTTTTTCCTAAGAAAATTTCTTTATCTGCAAAAGGAACATTTGCACCACAAGAAACTACTTCTAAGCCACCTTTTATCATTCTTTCGATTTGAGATTGCTGAACTAATCTTGAAGCTGCAGCAGGAATAAATATTTCTACACCAAAATCCCAAATTTTTTGTTCTGCTTCTTCAAAAGAAAGCATATTTGTAGCATTTAATTGATTTCCATTCTTATCCAAAAATAACTGTACAATCTCTTCGAAAGAAAAACCGTCTTCTTTCAGAAGTGCGCCTTCTTTATCCAAAATACCAACTACTTTTACTCCTTTTTGAGCCAAATAAAAAGCTGCTGCACTCGCTACATTTCCCCAACCTTGAATAATTGCTCGTTTTCCTTTATAATCTTCTTCTCCTTTTCCCCAAATATCATAAAAATGGAAAACACCACATGCTACGCCATAGCCTGTTACCATATCAGCAACTGTATATTTTCTTTTTAGAGAAGGCGTATATTTTTCATCTTCCAAAACTTTGATTACGCCATAACGAAGCTGTCCGATACGATTAATTTTTTGTGGCTCTGTTGGTTGAAAGTGTCCTGTAAAAACACCTTCTTGTGGATGCCAAATCCCACAATCTTCTGTAATCGGAATTACTTCGTGGATTTCATCAACATTCATATCGCCACCCGTTCCGTAATAGTTTTTCAAAAGAGGAGCTACAGCTTTGTACCAACGATTCAAAACTTCTTCTTTGCGTGGGTCTTTTGGATCAAAATTGATTCCTGATTTTGCACCTCCAATGGCAGGACCCGAAACGCTAAATTTGATTTCCATTGTTTTGGCAAGTGATTCTACTTCACGTTTGTCTAAGCCAACACGCATACGTGTTCCTCCACCTGCTGCACCTCCACGAAGTGAATTGATGACTACCCAACCGACAGCTTCAGTGTGTTGGTCGTGCCATTCAAAAACTATTTCTGGATGTTTATTCTCAAATTTTTCTAGTAATTCTCTCATAAAATTTGTGTGTGTTATTAAATTGAAAAAAGGTCTTTTTATAAATTGATTTTCAAAAATACGAATTTTAGTTAGAACCCTAATACGAAAGAAAAGAGGAAATTATATTTTACAAAATTTAGTAGCAACTTATTCTCTAACATAAAATGTCTTTTACATAAAAAAAATCATAAAAATTGCATTTCCTTTAATAGTTTACGAACTTTGCACCCAAATTATAGTTAGTTTACATTTAGTCTAAATAATTTATAATCTGACCTTTTTATAAAAAGAAAACATTCAAAAATGCTCAATATAAAAAACTTACAAGCTAGTATCGACACAGATGCAGGCGAAAAACAAATTTTGAAAGGACTTAATCTTGAAGTAAAAGCTGGAGAAGTTCATGCTATTATGGGACCCAATGGTTCTGGTAAAAGTACCTTAGCATCTGTTTTGGCAGGAAGAGAAGAATATGAAGTAACTGAAGGAAACGTAGAGTTTGAAGGAAAAGACCTTTTAGACCTTGCGCCAGAAGAACGTGCAGGAGAAGGAATATTTTTAGCTTTTCAATATCCTATCGAAATTCCAGGAGTAAGTAATGCTACTTTTATGAAAACGGCTGTAAACGAAATCCGTAAATATAGAGGAGAAGAAGAGCTTGACGCAGTTTCGTTTTTGAAGTTGATGAAAGCAAAAGCTGCCGAAATGGAAATGGATTCTTCACTTCTTACAAGAGCTTTGAATGAAGGTTTCTCGGGTGGAGAGAAAAAGAGAAATGAAATTTTTCAGATGGCAATGTTAGAACCAAAATTAGCTATTTTGGATGAAACAGATTCAGGATTAGATATCGATGCACTCAAAATTGTCTCTAATGGCGTTAATCATTTCAAAAATAAAGACAATGCAGTTATTGTAGTTACTCACTATCAAAGATTATTAGATTATATTGTTCCCGATTTTGTTCACGTTTTATATAATGGACGTATCGTAAAATCAGGTACGAAAGAACTTGCTTTAGAATTGGAGGCAAAAGGTTATGATTGGATAAAAGAAGAAGTAAATTCAGTTACCAGTAAATAGTAAGCAATTACCAGTAATGAATTTGTACCTCGTTTGACGGCGAAGCCTCAACGACGGTTTAATAATAATTTGCCGTTGTTGGTGTTTTAGCCTAGCGAGACCAACAACAAAAAATACCACCATTTATGACAACTACCTTAGACGATATAAAATCTACTTTTTTAGCTCCTTTTGAAGAATTAGCTGAAAAAGTAAGCGAGATTACAGGAACAGACAAAATTTCTGTTGCCAAAAAAACAGCCTTAGAAGCTATTGAAAGAAATTCTTTTCCTACAATAAAAGATGAAGAATGGAAGTTCACGGAAATTAAATCTATTCTTTCCAATAAATTTGACTTACAAAGTAAAGGAGATTCATTAGATTCTGATATGAATTTGAATGAATTTGATTACTTTTTGAATAAAAACAAAGAATTAAACTCTCATATTCTTGTTTTCATCAATGGTCATTTTTCAGAGAAACACTCTTCTATAAAGACTTCTGAGCAAGAAACAGGAAATAAAATCATTATCAAAACGCTTTCAGAACTAGAAAGCAGCAATCCAGTTTTTGATAAATTTGAAAGTGATTCGGTTAGTATTTTTTCTGATGTGAATGAAGCCTTTGCTACTGATGGTTATGTAATCGAACTGGCTGATAATCAAGAAATGGAACTTCCTGTTTTTGTTTATTTTGTAAATGATGCAAGTCAGAAAAATACGCTTTCGCAGGTCAGAAATTATATTTCGGTTGGGGAAAATAGCCGTTGTACAGTTGTAGAAAACTATATTACAAAAGGTGAAAACCCAAACTTGACAAATATTGTAACTTCTGTGAATATTGAGAAATACGGAAATGTAAAGCATTTGAAGATACAAGTTGATGCAAAAAGTCAGTTTCAAGTAGGAAGTACACACGCTCATCAAGCTGATAACAGTAGTTTTACGAATACGACAATTTCTCTTGCAGGAAAACTAATCCGTAATGATTTGAGAATTGTTTCTGGGGAGCATTGTGAAAGTTACATGAACGGACTTTATTTACTGAATGACAAAACGCACGTTGATAATCATACCGTAATTGACCATCAACGACCAAATTCGTACAGTAACGAAACCTATAAAGGAGTTTTAGATGAAAAATCAAGAGCTGTATTTAATGGAAAAATATTTGTTCGTCAAGCTGCACAAAAGACAAATGCCTTTCAATCAAATAAAAATGTTTTGCTCTCTGATGATGCTATCTTAAATACAAAACCTCAATTAGAGATTTGGGCAGATGACGTAAAGTGTTCGCACGGTGCAACAACTGGAAAACTAGATGAAGAGGCTCTATTTTATTTACAAGCAAGAGGAATTCCGAAACAAAAAGCAAAAGCATTATTATTACAAGCCTTTGCAGAGGAAGTTTTGGATAGTATCGAAATTGATGTGTTGAGAGAATTTTTGGTTGGTGAAATTGAAAATCGTTTGAGTATTTAAAATATAAATGATTTTAAAACCTCGTTGAAGGCTTCATTTGAGTATCAATGACGGTTAGTTTTAATGAAAAAACCTAAGAATTTTAAATAGATTCTTAGGTTTTTTTAGTTGTAAAAAATTTCCTCTAACTATTTACACTAGAGCGAAGATAAGCATGACGAATGGCAACTTCTTTTTCAATTACGTTACAAAAACTGGAAAAAGGTTCGTGTTCATTGTCTATGAGCTTAGAAACTGTATTGAAAAACTCTGAATGCTCTTCATTTTCATATTTTGCTTCTGCTACCGAAACTTCATATTTGCCTTCATTATACATTCGAAGTGATAAACAATCTAAATTATCATCTATCAAAACAACAGCACCACCGTGAAAGGCTTGTTGCTCAACTGTATCTACAACCCAGCCACCATCATTATATACTTTTACAGCTTGTGGAAAACCACTAAAATTCATCATTTTTTCAAAAGGCTTATGAGTATGTCCAAAAATAAAACTCAAATGAGAAGGTATTTGTCTCATTTCAGCTCTCATTTGTGATAAAACAGGTTTTTCAATGAAATCTGTCAATCCTGTTTTTGTCTTTTCATCTAATACTTTATGAGGAACACCACGTTCAGAATTTGCAATTTTCTCGAAAATTTCTCCCAAAGCCCATTTCAAAACTCCCTCTGTTGCTATTTCTTTAATTTTATTATCTTTTTGCCAACGCTCTGCAATGCTTTCAGCCAAATTATCAGTTAATTTTCTTACTTCCTTTGGGTCTTGCATTTTGTTATAAATAACTTCAATATCTTTCCCAACTTCCCCAGAACGCCCCATCGTCGACCAGAAAAAGTCTATCCAAGCAAAGTTTTCGGCTTCAATATCCCATATATCTTGAGGGCGCAAACGGTCAGGGAAAATCATCGTTTTCAAATCACTCATTAGTGTATAAAGTGATTCTATATAATGCCCGTGTGAAAAAATTACGCCTTTACTCTTGCTTTCATTCGTTACGATATAATTCGGATAAATCGTCGAAACACAAACACAGGCTTCTTTCAAATGAGGTTGCCTTTGCATAATTCCATTCATAAAATAATCAGGAATAGGATTTGGGTTATACATTTTGGTAGTATGCCAAGGAATAGGCAAATTACTATTTGGAGGAATTTTTTCGATATAATTTATGTATTGCGTTTCTCTGGCTTTTTCCCACAAATGATGGTCATGGTTTCCAGGTAAAAAATGTAATTCTGTATCAAAAACCCATTCTTCTTTACTTTTATCGGCTGGGAAAATCAGTTTGATAAACTGCTCAAAAGCCATAGCTGTTTCATTGGTGTTGGAAAGAGCGAGTTCCATAATATCGCCATTTAGAATAAGTTTTGGCTTTTTTGTTCCCTTTGGGTTGGTTTCAGCAATTATCTTATCCATACATTGTACCCATTCTGCAAGGGTTGGACTGGGTTTTTGTGGGTCTATTCGAAAGCTATTTGGATTGACATAGGTCATCAAGCTAGAAGCTGCGCCTAAGTGTAAATCAGAAACACAAACATAATTTATCATTGTGAGAAGTAGTTAAGTAATGAAATACTAAATTTATTTTATTGTAAAATCCAAAAATAAAATGAGTTTTGCAAAATTTTGCTTCATGTGTTCTTCATGTATTTGATTACATTTTTTTTTAATAAAAAGTCATCTTTTGGGTAAAAAAAGAGTTTTTTTTGATAGAAAATAGTATCTTTGTTGTCTTAATCAAAAAGTTAAAATCAAGTGAAAGATTTACGTACTTTTGAAATTGATATTATTGCGCTCAAATTTGGCTCACATTCATTTACTTTTGACTTAGACAATCATTTTTTTTCTTATTTTAAGGAATATCAAAATGGGTTTGTTGAGAAAGGAAATTGCAAGGCAGAAGTCATCTTAGAAAAAAATGAGCAACTTATTCGTGCTACTTTTATTATTGATGGAACTGTAGAACTGGTCTGTGACCGTTCTTTAGATGAATTTGATTATGAAGTAGATGTCAATGATACAATTCTCTACAAATATAGTGAGGAAGAAAAAGAACTTACTGAAGAGATTGTTTTGATAACTCGTAGAACGCCAAGCATTAATGTAGGCGAACTTTTACACGAGTTTTTGATGCTGGATATTCCAATGAAAAAGTTGCATCCTCGTTTTTTAGAAGATGATTCAGACCAATATAGAGAAAGCGAAGATTCTGATAACTTAGATGATAATTCATCTGAATCAAAAAAAATCAATTTCATTTATTCCTCTGAAAAAAATAAAGAAGATAAAAAGGGCAGTAAAAATAATACTACACCTTCTTCTGAAGAGGACAAAATAGACCCACGTTGGAATATTTTGAAAAAATTTAAAAATAACCAAAACTAGAAGCTCTAGAAGTTAAAGCTAGATTTATTTTTTTCAAGATACAGAAACAGGTCTCTAAAAATACTATTGTTACACCTTAAAAGAAAGAATTAAAAAATATATTGATTGTTTTTTGAAAAATAGGCAGATAAATTCTGTTTTTAGACAAAAAATAGTCATCTTTGCAGTCTTTCTTTCAAAAAATTAGTAAAATTCTTATGGCACATCCTAAAAGTCGAATTTCCAAAACACGCCGTGATAAGCGTCGTACACACCACAAATGTGAGTCTAAAGCGATTTCTATCTGTCCAAATACAGGTGAAGCGCATTTACAACACCGTGCTTATTATCACGAAGGCAATCTTTATCTTAAAGGTAAAATGATTGCAGAATTTGCAAAAGAAGTAGTAGTAGATGAAGACGAAGACTAAGCTCTAGTTTTTATTTTACCTTGTCTTTTTGTCAAGAAAATACCTTATTTTTTATTGAAACAAAATCATAAAAAGTAAGGTTTTTTGTTGTGTTTAGGCTTCTTATTTATCGAAAAAAAACCTTTCTTTTGTTAAGAAAAGAAAAAAAATAGCACAGGTGTGTTTTGAAATAAGCATTTTTTTTTACAAATTGTAAGTGTTAATTCCCCTTTAGCATTCCCTTTGTATAATTATTTTTATGTCAAGAAAAACTCCCTTTGTCTTTTCTGTATGTCTCTTACTCTTTTTTGTAAGCCTGAAAATTGATGCTCAAACTGTATTAGATGTAGCCGAAACAACTACTTTAGATTTAAGCAAAAATAGATTATTTTACGAAGATAAAACAGGAAAGCTCACTTTTGAAGAAATACAAAATTCAAAATTTGATAAAGAATTTCGAACTTCTGATAAAGACATTCTAAACTATGGCTTTACAACTTCGACGATTTGGCTAAAAGTAAAATTAAAGAATTCTAACCTACAACAAGATGAGTATTTAGCCTTAGTAAATTCTCCTATGCTAGATGAAGTTGATTTTTATTTTCAAAAATCAAATCAAAATGAGTATTCAGTATATAAAACTGGAGATAGACAGCCTTTTATAGAGCGATTAATTAATAATAGAAATTTTTTATATCCACTTAATTTTAGTGATACCACTATACGCACTTTATATCTAAGAGTTGCTAACAAAACGCCTTTACAAGTTCCTTTTGAGATTATTACAAAATCAGATTATCAAGTAAAAGCCAATAAAGATGAACTAGGTTACGGTCTTTTTTATGGTATATTGTGTATTATGATAGCCTATAATTTCTTTGTTTTCTTATCTCTAAAAGACTTAAATTATCTCTATTATATCATTACCATTTTTGGCTCTCTTACTGTATTTTTTTCTTTATCAGGGCATCAAGGTCAATATTTATTTCCCCAAAATCCATTATTTGCGAATCAATTTGTACCATTTGGTTCAAGTCTTATAATGATAGGTTTGTCGCTTTTTACTATTTATTTTAATGATGTCCGAAAGTATAGTTTAGTATTTTATCGTTTACTTTTATCTTTTACTCTTGCGGGTTGTTTTGTTCTAATATTTATTTTTCTAAAATCCTATTGGTATGGAAAGATTGGTTTTTTTACAAATATTGTAGGTTTATTTGAGCTAATTATTGTTTTATTGGCAAGTATTTATTGTTTTAAGAGAGGTCAAAAATCAGCTCGTTTTTTTATCTTAGCGTTTTCTCTTTATGTGTGTGGGCTTGTAACCTTAATCTTCAAAAACTTAGGTATTCTTCCAGTTAATTTCTTGACAGCCAATGCTGGTGAAATAGGAGCTAGTTTAGAGGTATTATTCCTTTCTTTTGCTCTAAGTGATAGATATAATTTGTACAGAAAACAAAAAGAAGCTACTCAAAAAGAACTAATAACCGTAGAAAAAGAAGCAAAAGAAACCTTAGAACTAAAAGTGCAGAAAAGAACTTCGCAGCTACAAAAAGTAAATAAAGAACTTACAACTCTAAATGAGGAAACGCATCAACAGAGCGAAGAAATTATGGCGCAAAGAGATGCTCTCTCAAAGACTATGTCTGACTTGGAGGAAACAGTTAAGGAGTTGAACAAACAAAAAACGGATATTATTTCAAGTATTAATTATGCCAAAACGATTCAGACAGCGATGCTTCCTTTAGAAGAGTGCATTGCTCATTCTTTAGATAATTTTTTTATTTTCAATAAACCTCGTGATATTGTAAGTGGCGATTTTTATTTCTTTGAGGATAAAGGAACACATATTATTTTTGCTGTTTTAGATTGTACAGGACATGGTGTTCCGGGGGCATTTATGTCAATGATTGGACACGAGATTCTTAGTGATGCAATTAATGTAAAAAAGATTTATTCTCCAGATTTGATTTTAGAAGAGTTGCATAAAGGAATTCGAAATACATTACAACAAGAACAAACTGCAAATCGTGATGGAATGGATGCTGTTATTGTTTCTATCAAAAAAAATGATATAGAAAGTACAGATTCAAAATTTGAATACTTGGAATATGCTGGTGCAATGAATCCTTTCTATTATATACAAAAGCATTTAGATAAAAATAAAGACCAAACTCCTATCTGTCAATCTATAAAAGCCACAAAAAGAGCATTAGGAGGAAAACAAAAAGAGAACGAAATAAGAAAGTTTGAAAAACATAGAGTCGAATTAGAAGGCTATCAAACTAAATTTTGGCTTTGTACAGATGGTTTTCAAGACCAGTTTGGAGGAGAAAAGAATAGAAAATTTATGGTAAAAAGTTTTAGAGAACTATTATTTTCTATGCACAACAAAGATACTAAGGAACAACATAAAATGGTAAGAACAACATTTCGAAACTGGAAAGGGTTCAATAACCAAGTGGATGATGTACTCGTAATTGGTGTAGAAATTTAACAAAAGAAACCTTATTTTTTATTGAAACAAAATCATAAAAAGTAAGGTTTTTTGTTGTGTTTAGGTTTCTTATTTCTTTCTCTATTTATCAAAAAAAATGCTTAAAATTGCTTTTTCTCCTATCTATGCACATCCTTTGCCTGAAAAACATCGTTTTCCAATGTTAAAATATGAGTTGTTGCCAGAGCAATTAATCTATGAAGGAACAGCAACAAAAGAAAATTTCTTTGAACCAGTACCTATTTCAGAGGAGAAAATTTTGAGAGCGCATACCCTAGAGTATTGGAACAAACTCAAAACACTTTCACTTACGAAAAAAGAAGAGCGAAAAACAGGTTTTCCACTTTCAGCAAAACTCATAGAAAGAGAAATTACGATTGCAGGAGGAACAATCCAAAACACAGAATTTGCATTAAAATATGGTGTAAGTTTGAATATTGCAGGAGGAACACACCACGCTTTTACAGAACATGGAGAAGGTTTTTGTCTTTTAAATGATATTGCTTTAGGAGCATATCATTTGATTGATGAATATAATTTTGATAAAATATTAGTAGTAGATTTAGACGTTCATCAAGGAAATGGAACAGCAGAAATATTTTCAACTGAAAAGCGAGTTTTTACATTCAGTATGCACGGAGAAAAAAATTATCCTTATAAAAAAGAAAATTCAGATTTAGATATTGAGCTAAAAGATGGAACAGACGACAAGGCGTATTTAAAAGTCTTAAAGGAAACCTTACCTAAACTTATTCAAGAACAAGAACCTCAATTTATATTTTTCCAATCTGGTGTAGATGTACTTGAAACTGATAAATTAGGACGTTTGGGAGTGAGTTTGCAGGGATGTAGAGAGCGAGATTTATTTGTTTTTAGGGAATGTAAAAAAAACAATATTCCCGTTTCTGTCAGTATGGGAGGGGGATATTCGCCCAAAATTGCTGATATTGTAGAAGCACATGCCAACACATATCGTTTGGCGCACGAAATCTATTTTTAAGAAAATAAATATTCTACTCTTTTGCGACAAAAGAATTTGTAGCAACGTATTGATGAGAGCTTGTTTAAGAATATAGATTTTTCCTTAGAATTGGGTTTGCAAACCCAATTCTAAGGAAAAGTAACCATGCCATTGTTGGTGTTTTAGCGAAGCGACACCAACAAATACACGCACAAACCTTATTCTTAAACAACTTCATAGACAAAAATAATTCTCAATCTTAACTTTTAATTTTTATGAATCGTTTTATCATCTTACTGACAGCTATTTCTTTATTATTGATTTCGGCTACATTTCCTTCAAATTCTAATCTAGCTACTACATCTATTTCAGAAAATAGTAGTATTACATCTTCAAAGAACAATTCTGAAAACAAATCAGAGAAAAAAGGAAAGAAAGCTCAAAAGAAACAAATTAAAAAAAAGAAGAGAAATAAGTTTAAGCCTTTTCAAGCTCTTCGTCAAATAAGACAGCTCAAAAAAGCAATCAAGCAGAGCAAAAAAAACTACAAAGAAAATTATCCTAAAGTAGCCAAAAGTAAAAAAGATGGTGATGATTGTGATGTTCCTGCTAATAAATTAGATTGGAGAGTTGCTTTAGCTCTTGGGTGTGTAATTGCTATGATTGCACTTCCTATACTTGCAGGTTTAGCAGGAATTTATATTGGAGCTTCCTCTGCAGGTGTTGGAGCAGTAAACGTTCTTGCTCCAATTGCTGGTTTTTTATCTCCCATACTGGGATTAGTCGGCTTTTTTGTAGGATTAAGACAACTGAAAAAATACAGTTATAAAAACGATTGCGAGAATTATGCAGCTAATCGTAAAAATAGAACCGTTGCCTTGATTGCTACTATTATAGGTGGGATTGTTCCCCTTGTTTTTCTTCTTTTCATCATATTACTCATCTTATCACTTTCAGTTGCTTTCTAAAAAAAATGTAATACAAAAAATCTTGCAAGAAAGTATTTTGTATTTTGAAAACTGCTCTTATTTTTCAAACTTTGGATAAAATATAATCTTTTCATTCAGATTATAAAAAGTTAGAAACAAACACGTAAAAAAACACTAAAAATGAATAAAGTCTATCCCAACGCAGAGACTGCCCTTGAAGGCATAGAAGACAACATGACACTTATGTTAGGTGGTTTTGGTCTTTGTGGAATCCCTGAAAATTCTATTACTGCCCTTGTAAAAAGTGGTGTAAAAGGTCTTACTTGTATTTCTAATAATGCAGGTGTAGATGATTTTGGAATCGGTTTGATGCTTCAAAAACGCCAAGTAAAGAAAATGATTTCTTCGTATGTAGGAGAAAATGCTGAATTTGAAAGACAACTTCTATCAGGCGAATTGGAAGTTGATTTAATCCCACAAGGAACTTTAGCAGAAAGATGCCGAGCAGGTGGCGCAGGAATCCCTGCATTTTTTACACCAGCAGGGTTTGGAACAGAAGTAGCCGAAGGAAAAGAAACAAGAGAATACAATGGCAAGATGTACGTTTTGGAAGAAGCACTACACGCAGACTTTGCTTTCGTAAAAGCGTGGAAAGGCGACAAACAAGGAAACCTAATTTTCAAAGGAACGGCAAGAAATTTCAATCCAATGATGGCAATGGCTGGAAAAATTACGGTTGTAGAAGTAGAAGAATTGGTAGAAAATGGAGAGTTAGACCCTAATTTTATCCATATTCCAGGGATTTTTGTACAACGCATTTTTGAAGGAAAGGATTATGAAAAGCGTATTGAAAAACGTACAGTAAATAATTAGCCGACAACTTCCAAGCTGTCGTAATAAAATTACTATAAAATATTAAAACAACTCTGACACTTGGAAAGTGTCAGCTACATATACACAAAAAAATTATGTTAGATAAATTTGGAATCGCAAAACGCATTGCACAAGAGTTGCAAGACGGTTTTTATGTCAATTTAGGAATTGGAATCCCTACTTTAGTTTCTAATTACGTACCAGAAGAAATAGATGTAGTTCTTCAATCCGAAAATGGACTTTTAGGAATGGGACCTTACCCAACCGAAGAAAATGTTGATGCAGACCTTATCAATGCAGGAAAAGAGACAGTTACAACACTTGCAGGTTCTTCAATTTTTGATTCTTCTATGAGCTTTGCCATGATTCGTGGTGGACATGTGGACTTGACGGTTTTGGGAGCAATGGAAGTTTCTGAAAATGGAGATATTGCCAACTGGAAAATTCCTAAAGTAATGGTAAAAGGAATGGGTGGTGCAATGGATTTGGTAGCTTCTGCTCAAAATATCATTGTTGCGATGATGCACACCAACAAAAAAGGACAGTCAAAACTATTGAAACGATGCGCTTTACCAATCACAGGGTTAGGTTGTGTAAAGAAAATTGTTACTAATTTAGCTGTGATTGATGTTACAGAGGATGGTTTTGTTTTGCGTGAACGTGTGCCAAATGTGAGCGTAGAGGAAATTAAAAATGCCACAGAAGGAAAATTGATTATTCCTGATAATGTGCCTGAAATGAAGATATAGATTATTTTTTTTACATTTTTTGCAGTATAAAGTTATACAGGGTGTGTTCATAAAACATTTTTAATCAAAAAAATAATTGTATTTTTTAGACTTTGACAGTCCTTTCATAAGGTTGTCAATAGTTTAAAAAATGAATAAAGGTGCTTATCAACTATTGTCAAAGTCATTTCGGATTACCGAAAAACTATTGTCAAAGTTTTATGAACATGCTCTGTAAAGTTATACTGCAAAGAATATATGATATTTTTTTCTAAACTAAATCGTGAAATGGGATATAAACAAAGCAAAGATACTCCTTCAATGGAAAGAGAACTAAATTATCTTTTAGGAGATCTCTGTATAAAATGGGGATTTTGTATTCCTCCAGATGATTGGTCTGAAATTTCAAAAATGGAATATTATATGGCTGAAAATTTCGCAAAAGATGTTGTTGAAGCAGAAGGAATGAACCCAAATGAAGAACATAAGTGGGTACGAGATATAGCCAAAAGATTCAGAGAACGATTTGGAAGTAATGAAATTGATATTGAAACCTTTGAAGATAGGATAAGAGGTAAAGTAGAAAAATGGTAAATATTATAGTAGCTAAACTTATCAAAAAATTTCAATGAAAGAAAAATCAGTAGAACCTTTACGCCCTCTTACACTTCTTTTTTACATTACTTGTATTTCACTTGTAATAATGGTTCTTTCGCCTGTCGAAATCTCTATGAGTGAGGGTTTTACAATGAATGTTTTTACGCTTGATGATTTGAGTCCACTTGCTGATACTACTCAAAAAAAGGAGTTAGATTTTATTGCAGATATTCAAGATAAAGTAGAGAATGCCGAAAACTTAACTACGGATACTTTAGAACTTACAAAAGAGGATTCGTTGCAGTTTGCTAATGTAGAAGATACCGTTTTGCAAGAGGAGCGTTATGAGCCTGTTGTTCCTGCTCGTCAGGCAATAGAGTTTCCACCTCAAAACCCTGATGCGCTCAATTCTTTTTTTGCTTCTCTTCAATCCCTTTCTAAAAAACCTAATTTGATTCGAATTCTTCATTATGGAGATTCTCAGATTGAAGGCGACCGTATTAGTTCGTATTTGAGAGGACGTTTTCAGCATCGTTTTGGTGGTTGTGGAGTGGGTCTTGTTCCTGTTTATGTTCGTGGAAATGTTCGTGCTACACTTTTTACAAGCTATTCTCCTAACTGGACAAAGTATGCCTACATAGACCAAAAGAAAAAACCTCGTCATAATAAATTAGGTCTTCTGACAGAATACGACCGTTTTACAAACCCGACTGTTCATGATGATTCACTTCATGCAGAAATGAAACACGCTTGGGTTCGTTTTACAGACCCAAAATTAGGATATAAAAAAGCAACAAAGATTGAAAATGTGAAATTTATTTATCGCAATCCTTCTGCGCCTTTGGCTTTTCAATTGAATCTTAATGGAGACGAAGTAATTGATAAACAAGATTTACCAAAAAGTTCAACTTTGGCCATTCATAAAGTACCTTTAAAAACGAGTTTTAACAAAATACAAGTTCATTTAGGAAGTAAAGGAAATCCTGAAGTTTTGGGAGTTGCCTTTGATTGTAATACAGGAGTTGCTTTGGATAATGTTTCTATTCGTGGAAGTTCGGGTTTTGAAATTCCTCGCATCAATCGTGATTTTATGAAACAACAAGTTGATAAATTACAGGTAAAACTAATTGTAGTACAGTTTGGAGTAAATATTAGTGGAGAAGGAGATTATAGTCTTTCCTATTATGAACGAATGTTTTATCGTCAGTATAATTATTTAAAATCTTTGCATCCAGATGCTTGTGTTTTGGTGGTAAGTGTTTCGGATAGAGCTAGAAAAAAAGGAACTCGTTTTGAATCTTATCCAAGTGTGGAAATAATTAGAAAAGCTCAAAAGAATGCAGCTATGAAAGCAGGGTGTGCTTTTTGGGATTTGCGTGATGCTATGGGAGGACAAAATTCGATGAGTTCGTGGGTAAATAACAAACCTTCTTTAGCGCAAAGTGATTATACTCATTTTAATGCAAGAGGTGCAAAACTAGTGGGTGAGATGCTTTATAATGCAATCAATAATGCGTATGATGATTATAAAAAACAAATTCAGTAAAAAATATAATATAAGGGAGAAAATTCGTATCTTGAAAACACTTTATATACTCTACTGTTCATAGCTACTCACTATTTTTTTATTACCATGCAAGAATTAGAATATCCAATTTATGTTTTTAATAGACCTGTTAGGACGCCTATAAGTAAGTATAACCTTCACTTAGAGCTTGAAAAACTTAAAGACACAATGGAAAAATTGTCTTTCAAAAAAGAGCAAAAAGATTTAATTAGCTGTATTTTGGGTACTTATTTCAATGAGTTAGAGAACAGATCTAAAGAGTTGGAATATCAACTTATCAAACAAACCAAAACTTCGGCTGTATTTTATGTTTGGTGTAGTACAAAAGACTGTGAAGAACTTGTAGAAGCAGTCGAACATTGTAATCCTATGTATTTGAAAGGAGGAATTGATGCTCTTCTTCAACTTTTTACAGATACTTTTGATGCAGCCAAGCACCCTTTTCATACGTTACCAATGGCAAATATTGTCAAAGAAACACTCTCTCCAATAGAAGTAGAAAAAGAACAAACCAACGGACAAACAGGAATGACAAAATTCGTACATAAAATTAGGCTTGGAGTATGATAAATATGTTTGCTTAACAAGCAGACGAGTATGTAACTCTATTTTTCATTTCCTTAAGAAATCATTAAAATATAAAGCATAAAAAAAACCTTTTTTCAAAAGAAATAAGGTTTTTAGAAAGTCTTAGTTAGTTAAATTGTGATTATTGTTTTATCTATATAGCATAATCGCCTAATAAGGCAACTCCTATCATCAAAACAACTAACACAACTGCCATTACTGACATAGCACTCTTATAGTCAAATTTTTTCTTTAGAATAAATGCAAAAGAAGTAATCATTCCTACAGTAGCTCCTAATAAACCACCACCGACAGCAAAAAAGCCAATTCTACGTCCTAATTCTACTTCAGCATTTCCGACAATTGAATGAATAACAAATACTTCTAGTCCAATAGCTATTAGAAATACGATTAAACTTGTTAGCATAATACGCATTATAAATGCAGGAGCAACTCCTTTTCTAGGTTGAATTTCGGCTTGAGGTGTATTTTTAAGTTTTGCTTGAGCTTCTTTAATTGATTCTTGGTAAGTTTCCATAAAATAATGTTTTAGTTAAAAAAATAGATTAATGTAATTTCATTGTAACCTACTTATATAACATAAAAATATCTAAATTGTTTTGATAATTTCACTTTACTTGATTATTACAATTTTTTTAGATAGATTATCATTGTGCATTTAATTTTGGTTTGATTTTATGGTATCTTTGTAAAAAAAGATTTTAACAGAACTTAAATACTTATTTTTAGTTTCATAAGTATTCTATATAAAAATAAATTAACCAGTATAAAATCAATAAAAATGGCAGTAATTACAGATAATAATCGTGCGCCTCACGTACACATATATGTAGAAGAAAACCCAAATCCAAATTCAATGAAGTTTGTGATGAGTTTTATGCTTATGGCAGATGGAGTAGTAAAAGATTATGCAACAAAAGAAGATACAGATGACTCTCCTTTGGCTGCTGCGCTTTTTAATGAATTTGATTTTGTAGAAAGAGTATTTTTGAGTAAAAACTTTATTACAGTTACAAAAAAAGAAAATGTAGAATGGGTAGAAATTAATTCTATTATTCGCAATTATTTGAAAGATTATTTTGAAGCACAAAAACCTGTTTTTTCAGAAAATTTGCCTGATTCAAAAGTAGAACTGAACGATGACCCAACTATTGCAAGAATAAAAGATATTTTAGACCAATATATTCGTCCTGCTGTTGAGATGGATGGAGGAGCAATTTCTTTTTCTCAATTTAATAAAGAAACAGGAAAGCTAAGTGTTCTTTTACAAGGCTCTTGTAGTGGATGTCCGTCTTCTGCAATTACACTAAAGGCAGGAATTGAAAATCTTTTCAAGAATATGATGCCTGAAGTGAAAGAAGTAGTGGCTGAAAATGGCTAAGTCAGTTGCCAGTAAAGCAGTAACCAGTTACCAGTTTTGAATAATTTCTGTAGCTGACAGTTTCCAACTGTCAGAATATGAAATATTTTTGTTGTTGGTGTTTCAATACAGTAATACCAATAAAAAAATGAAAACACACATATTTACCAAGTTTATCCTATCCATTGCTTGTGTCTTCACGAGCGATAAAACAAAATAAAACAACTTATACTTTATGTCTAAATCACTTTCAGAAAAAGAGAAACTACATATTTTCAATACTGAATTTATGCCTCATGCAGATGCCATGTACAACTTTGCTTATAAGCTGACTTTTGCAGAAGACGATGCCAAAGATTTGGTTCAAGATGCTTATATGAAAGCATTTCGTTTTGCAGGTTCGTATGAAGTAGGTACAAATGCAAAGGCGTGGCTGTTTCGTATTCTGAAAAATAGTTTCATTAATAATTATAGAAAGAAAAGTAAAGAACCTTCAAAAGTAGATTACCAAGACGTAGAAAATTATTATAATTCGGCTTCGGTAGAAACTTCTGAAATGAATCATACCGTTGATTTGCGTACCTCAACGATGCAAAATAAGATTGGTGATGAAGTTACAGGAGCTTTAAATTCTTTGCCTGTCGATTTTCGTACTGTAATTATTCTCTGTGATTTGGAAGGATTTACGTACGAAGAAATGGCTGTGATTTTGGATATTCCTATCGGAACGGTACGTTCTCGTTTGCATAGAGCAAGAGGAGTTTTGAAGGAAAAACTCATCGAATATGCGAAACAATACGGTTTTGATGTCGATTAAAATTAGCCTAACGAAAAAACTTAACTCAATAATTTAGTACAAACAACAACCTTTTATAATAAAATAACGCCTTGACAACTCTAGAAAAATTACAAAAATTTAGCAACAAACATCAAGAACTTGCCAATACCATTACACATGGATTAGGTATTATTTTGAGTGTTATTGCTCTTACGCTCCTTGTTATTTGGGCAAGTGAAGCGCAAGATGTTTGGAAAATAATCAGTTTTTCCATTTTCGGAACTACACTTGTAGTGCTTTACACGGCTTCTACGCTCTATCATGGAGCAAGAACAGCTAAACTAAAAAAGTTTTTTGAAAGAATAGACCACATGGCAATTTATCTTCTTATTGCAGGGTCTTATACTCCCTTTACACTTGTTACGTTGCGTGGTGCTTGGGGTTGGACACTTTTTGGTGTCGTATGGGGAATTGCTCTTTTAGGAATTATTTATAAAATGTTCTTTTTAGGAAGGTGGAAACGTTTCTCTGTTATTCTTTATGTTTCGATGGGCTGGATGGCAGTAGTAGCAATACAACCTTTCTTTGAAAATCTACACACAGGAGGTCTTTTGCTGCTTGGAATAGGTGGACTTTCATACTCTCTAGGGGTAATCTTTTTTGTTTGGGAAAGACTTCCATTCAATCATGCCATTTGGCATTTATTTGTTTTGGGAGGAAGTGCTTGTCATTTTCTTGCTGTCGGGCTGTATGTATAAACAACAATTACGAATGTAAATTTCTGATTATAAGTTGATTAAAATACTAAAGTAGTAATTTATTCAATTTCAATTCCTAATTAAAAAAAAATACAGAAAACCAATTAAAATATTTACCTTTAAAATCCGAAAACTATAAAGAATAATTTTCGGATTTTTTTATGCAAGAAAGTAACTTTTGCATTTATTTAATTAACCATTGAACACTTACAAATTAATCATTGAAGACATGGGTTTCATCAAAGAATTTAAAGATTTTGCAGTCAAAGGAAATGTTATGGATTTGGCTGTCGGTGTGATTATTGGAGCAGCTTTTGGTAAAATTGTAACCTCTCTTGTCAATGATATTATTATGCCTCCTATCGGAATCATCACTGGAGGAATTGATTTTGCAAATCTAAAATTCGTACTCAAAGAAGCAGTTGTAGATGGTACAGGAAAAGTAGTACAAGAAATGGTTTCTATCAATTATGGCAGTTTTATCAATATTACCATTCAGTTTTTGATAATTGCAATGTGTGTTTTTGTGATTGTAAAAGCCTTCAACTCACTCAAAAACAAAGCTGAAGACCCAAAAAATGAAGAAGCTCCCACTCCAAAAGATATTTTACTTCTGACAGAAATTAGAGATTTATTGAAAGGGGAAGTTCCTCAAATAATTGAGGAAGAACAAAACCCTGCTAATGAAGATTAAAACTAGACTTATTAGTTAGACCACAAACTCATAATAAACATATTCCTTATGAATATAATCTCCTTCACTTTTCTGAAATCCTGCTCTCCGAAGCAGTTCAACAGTTGCAGTATTATCTTTTGTGGTATAAGAAAGGATATACGTTTTTCCTAATTGATTGATGATAGCCTCCTTAAACGTTTCGATGGCTTCTAAAGTATAGTATTTTTCTCGGTGTTTTTCTGTTGTAGCAAAGCCAATGGTGCAGCGTTTGTGATTATCGTTTATTGTTTCTTTACTCAAGTCATAGAGATTAAAGACACCAATATACTCTCCTGTTTTTTTGTCTTTATAAAACCAATCTGCAGCTCCTCTTTTGAAAGAATATTGAGCAAAATTGAGTTGGTAATCTATATATTCTTCCAGTTGGTCTATTGATTTATAATCATTCATTACAAAAATACTCTTGTCTTTTTCAAACATAGAGAGTAGTTTTCTGTAATTCTTCCAATCTAGTTGTTCATATTCTAATCGTTCAGAATCTTTTAAAATAGGTAGTGTAATGGGAATAGAATTTATCATCTTTATTTATTTTGATAAACGAAATATCTGTTATCCTAAATATAACTATTTCAGAGCAAAATCGTTTTTCATTCTTCCGAAATTTTCTTTACAAGCCAGTTTATAGCCAAAATACTTCCTACAAAAACACCCAAAGAAATTCCAAAAGATGTCCATTTAGAAAAAATAGCATAACCGATTCCAAACAAAAAGCTATATCCTAAAGCAATTCCGACAAACCAAGCTGCAATCATATAAGGCAGACTATTTTTTGGTTTTGGTAATTTCAATGATTCTCTAATAGGTTTCCAACTTCCCTGTGGGCGTACCCTCTCATAGAATTTCTGTAATGTTTGCTCATCAGTTGGTTTTGTGAAGAGCGTAACCAAAACCCAAGAAATTGTTGTGAATCCTAAAATAAAAAACAATGAATAAGGAGATTCGATTTGAATACTACTAACTATCTGGTTATATTTTTCAGTCTGAATAACTAATTTTTCATAATCTGTAATAGAAACATTATCAAATACCTGACTTGTATGAAAAAAGCCACTATTCCAAATACGAATAAAAATAATTCCAACAATAGGAGCAATCGTCGCTGTAAGTTCACTAAAAACATTTATTCTCCACCAATACCAACGCAAAATCAAAACTGCTCCCAAACCTGCACCTGCTTCAATCAAAAATTCAAAAGCATCTTTAAGAGAAGTTACTTGTGTGGTGGCAAAAAGTCCGAAGAGCATAATAAAAAGTGTTGCTACTCTTGAAACAGTTACTAATTCTTTCGAACTTGCTTTTGGCTTATAAAAACGCTGATACAAATCATTGACTAAATAACTTGCCCCCCAGTTGAGTTGTGTAGAAATCGTACTCATATAAGCAGCAAAAAAAGCAACTAATAAAAGTCCACGCCAACCAGCAGGTAAAAACTCCTTCATTGCCATCACATAACCCAAGCCTTCTTTTCCCTCAGCAGGATTGGGATATAAAATAATTGCAGCAAGTGCCACCAAAATCCAAACCCAAGGACGCAAACCATAATGAGCCAACTGAAAAAACAATGTCGCTTTGAAAGCATGTTCTTCATCTTTAGCAGACATCATTCGCTGAACGACATAGCCACCTCCCCCCGGTTCTGCCCCTGGATACCAACTCGCCCACCACTGAACGCCCACATAAGCGAAAAAAGTAGCCAAACTAATGGTAAGCATCTGAACGCCATTTTGTAAAATTTCTGAACCGTTAGATTCTCCAAAATCGATATAAGGGAAAAAGTTAAGTGTACTCTCAGGTAGCTTTTCTACCAAACCCTCTATTCCCCCAATCTTTGGGCTATCCAAAACCAAATAAGTAAGGACAATACAACCTGTCATTGCCAAAACAAACTGAACCACATCAGTAATAGCAACGCCCAAAAGACCTGAAAGACTAGAATAAATAACCACAATTACCATTGCAGCAGCTACATAGAAAATGGTTTGTTCTTCTGGAATATCAAAAAATACGTGTAAAAGGGCTGCTAGAGCAAAATTTACCCAAGCAATAATGACAGCATTAAAAAAAAGTCCTAAATAAACAGCACGAAAACCACGTAAAAACTCTGCTAGTTTGCCAGAATAACGCAATTCTATAAGCTCCAAATCAGTTATAACTTTTGCCTTTCGCCACAGACGAGCAAAAAGAAATGTGGTAAGCATTCCTCCAATAAGTCCGTTCCACCAAAGCCAGTTTCCACTAATTCCATTTTTCACTACTAATTCGGTAACCAAAAGAGGCGTATCGGCTGCAAACGTAGTAGCTACCATCGAAGTACCTGCCACCCACCAAGGAAGATTACGACCTCCCAAGAAAAAATCTTCAGTAGATTTACTAGCTTTTTTAGTATAATAAATTCCAATTCCTAAAGTGAGAAGTAAAAAGGAAATAATGATGAGCCAGTCGGCAAGTTCAAGTATCATGTTAAGAAAGGTAGGGGAAAGGCACGCCTTTTCCTAAAGTAAAGAAGTATCATAAAAATAATCTGAAAGATACAGACTAAAAAAGAGATAAAAAAATGTTTGTTCTGAGTTGTTGTTGAGGTCTGAAAAATACAATTACTTCAATTTCTCTATAAAACTCTTTCCTATCAAAATTTTTATTCCCAAAATAATTGTATTTTTATTGTATCCTAAATACGAAACCATTTTTTTCCAATACTCAAAGGCTTGTTTTCTGTTTTTATCGATGTAGGAATGAACGGCGCAAAACTGATACGAATTACCTTTTAAAATGGTAAGTTCATCACTAGAAAGAGAGAGATTTTTTTCTAAAAAAGTAGTAGCTTCTAATCTTGCCAAAATAACCTTTTGATTGTCTGCCATCGAACGGTTGGGATGGTCATTTACTGTAATCGTAGTTTTATCAATAACATAAATTGGAATCTTGTGAATAAATAAATTTCTAAACAAAAAAATCCAATCCTCACAGATATTAAATTCAGTTGGAAATGGCTTTAAGCCTTCTTTGCTTTCAATTAATTTTCTATCAAAACAAACCAATGTTCCAAAATAAGAACCTTCTAGAATTAATTTGTAATCATAAAAACCTTCTTTGAGATGTGCAATGTGAGAAGGAAATATTTTATTTTCTCCATTAACTTTTGCTTCAAACTCAAATTTTGTAGCTAAAAACTGTGCTGTCGGATTTTGTTTTATAGCACCATAAAGCGTTTGTAAATGATGCGATTGCATAAAATCATCCGAATCAAAGAAGAGAATATAATTTCCTTTTGCCTTTGAAATGCCAAAATTTCGTGCTACCGAACGCTCTTCATTCTCTTTTTGAAAATACCTTAAACGAGGTTCAAAATTATCAGAATTTTCATCTAAATAAGTTTTTTCAATAATTTCTTTTGTGTTGTCTGTACTGCCATCATCTACTACAATTACTTCATAAGAAATTCTATCTCCCTCTAATTCTGAATCAAAATTTTGATTAAAAATAGAATTTAAAGTAGCTACAATCAAATTTGCACGATTGTAGGTAGGAACGACGACAGAAAAAAAAGGATTTTTGATAATACAGATAAAAGTTAAAACCTAACACAAAAACTAGTTATTAGCAATAATAGCGAGTAAAATTACTATTAAAATTAGAGGAATAAAAATTAAACCTCCTACAACTAATAAAATACCAAGCAGCGTTTCTCCCATTGCAAGAGCAATAATTCCTCCTATCAAACTTCCTAAAATCAATAAAACTGAAAGTAAGGCAGCAATAGCAAGTCCGATTCCATCTTCCAGAATAGATCTTTTGTTTTTAGCTTGTTTTTTTTGTGCTTTTTTGATTTTCTTTTTGACAAGTTTTAAAGCTAATCGTTCTTTGAAATTGAGTTTTTGTTTTTTAGGTGGAACTAAATTGTTTCTTTGAGAAATGATTTTAGTATTTGACGTTTCTTTTTTAGGCAAAATTTCTGATTTGCTTTCACTAGCAAATGAAGCAAAAAACAGTATTGAAAAAATAGAGAATAATAGTAATATTTTTTGCTTCATAGTTATAGTAAATTTAAAAATAATTTATCCTATCAGAGCAATGACTAAAATGATAGGAACAGCAATCAGTCCAAGAAGAAGTAATAAAATTCCTAGTAAAACTTCTCCCATAGCAAAGGCGATAATTCCACCAATAACACCAAGTAAAATAAACAATACTGAAATCAAGATAGTACCAACAGCATTTGCTATGCTTTTATTCTTCTTGACTTTTTTAGTTTTAGCTTGTTTTTTCTGTGCTTTTTTGATTTTCTTTTTGACAAGTTTTAAAGCTAATCGTTCTTTGAAATTAAGTTTTTTCTGTTTTTTTGTGGAGGTAGCTTTTGATTTTTCTAATATGACTGAATTTGTAACAGTTTTTTCCTGAATAGAAGGTTTAGAATCACTTTCACTAGCAAAAGTACAGAATGACAAAAAGAAAAATAGAAGAGTAATAAAATAAGTAGTTTTCATAGTAGTCAAGTAAAATGTAAAAATTGTATTTGACTTTTTAGATGTTACTTTTTATAAAAACGTTGTTTTAGTTAATTTAAATTAAGGATTTTTAATTTTCGCCGTTGTTGGTGTCCTTACCAATGAAACAGCCAAATAACCACTTCCACATCTGTCCATCTTCATAAGCAGGTTTCCAACTACCATGTCTTACTTTCTCATATTCTGTATAATGAACATCTTCGTTTCCTGCTTTTTTGAGTGTTTCTACCATATTTCGGCTGCGCTGTGGTTTTACGGTTTGGTCTAATGCTCCATGAAATACCCAAGTAGGCATACTTTTTAAAGAATCGGCTGTTTTTTCATCTGCACCTCCACAAATGGGAACAATTGCAGCAAACTTTTTTGGAAAACGAGCTGCCAAATCCCAAGTTCCATATCCTCCCATAGATAATCCTGTAAGATAAATTCTAGTCGAATCTATTGGTAACTCATTTTCTAATTCTTCCAAAAGCTCACACGTCAAGTCCATATATTTGCTCATTTTTTTGGGTTGAGTATGCGAATCTGCTGACCAATCTACTTCTACCCATTTATTATTTTTTTCGCATTGAGGAACAAGCACAAAACACTCATAGTCATCTCTGTTTTTTTCTTGTAATGCCCACGCTCCTATATGTTTGACTGTAAGCGAACTGTCGCCACGTTCTCCTGCACCATGAAGAAATAGAACTAAAGGATATTTCTTGTTTTTATCATAATCTTTTTTATAATTTTTCGGAAAAAGTAAACGATAACGCATAGAATCCGTTTGAGTAGTAGAGACGAACAGTTTATGTTCGAAAAGTTCGTATCTTAGCTTATCCGAATTGGTTTTTTGTCCGTAAGAAGATGAAGCCAACACCAAAATAAGCATACACACAAAGACACTAAAAGAATATATTTTATTTTTCATAGAAATTAGTAGTTAAACCCTTAGGGTTTCTGAAAACCCTAAGGGTTTGGAAATTCTTACAATTTTACAAAATTATGAGCGAAATTCAAGCCGAAAACGTATCTATTGCAGGTCAAAATTCAGAATCAAAAGAAGATTTTAAAAAACATATAGACGAAATTTTTGAAGCACAACAAAACAATCGTTGGGCAGTAGCCAAAACAACTACAAAAGAGCGTATCGAAAAACTAAAGCGTTTGCAAGATGCTCTCTTTAATTACCGTGCAGCATTTCATAACTCGCTTCGTCAAGATTTTGGAAAGCCAGAAGCAGAAACTGATTTATCAGAAATTTATCCTACTTCAAATGAAATAAAACACGCTATTTCGAATCTTGAGAAATGGATGAAAGATGAATCTGTAAGCACTCCAGTAGCTCTCTTGGGTTCTAAGTCTTATATTCGTTATGAGCCGAAAGGAGTTTGTTTGATTATTGCGCCTTGGAATTACCCAGTTAATTTGATTCTAATTCCTCTTGTTTCAGCAATTGCAGCAGGTAATTGTGCTATCTTGAAGCCTTCTGAGTACACGCCACACACCAATGCAATCATGAAGCAGCTTATCAAAGAAGTTTTTGCTGAAAACGAAGTGGCTTTTGTAGAAGGCGAAGTAGAAGTATCTAAATATTTGACTGAGCAGCCTTTTGACCATATTTTCTTCACAGGAAGTACAGCCGTAGGAAAGTCAGTTATGAAAGCTGCTGCTGAAAATCTAACTTCTGTAACACTAGAACTTGGTGGAAAGTCGCCAGTTATTGTTGATGAGACTTCGAATATTAAAGAAGCTGCCAAAAAAATCGTTTGGGGTAAATTCTTAAATGCAGGTCAGACATGTATTGCTCCTGATTACGTATTGGTTCATGAAGATATTGAACACGAACTTATCCAACAAATGCTCAAGTATTTGAGTGAGTTTTATGGTCAGTCTTCGGGAGAGCGTTTGGATTCTCCAGATTATGCAAGAATTATCAATGGAAAACAATACAAAGCACTCGTTGAGCTTATCGGAAAAGCAAAAGGACAAGGTGCAGTCATTCATACTGGGGGAACAGTCGTAGAAGAACAAAACTATATTGCTCCAACAATTATGTCAGAAGTTCCGTTGGATTCGGAAGTGATGCAACAAGAAATTTTTGGTCCTATTATGCCAGTTATTCGTTATAAATATCTTAATGATGCTTTGGATTTAATCAACAAAAAAGATAAGCCGTTAGCATTATATCTCTTCTCACAAGAGCGTGAAACTATTGAAAATGTACTTTCTTCTACCTCTTCTGGTGGCGTTTGTATTAATGATACAGTGATTCATTATTTTCAACATAATTTACCTTTTGGTGGTGTAAATCATAGTGGAATCGGAAAAGCACATGGTATTTTTGGTTTTAAGTCATTTTCTAATGAACGTGCTGTTTTAGAGCAACCTACTCGTTTTAGCGCACCTCAACTGATGTATCCTCCTTACAAATCAGAAGTAAAATCACTTATTGATTTTACTGTAAAATGGATTTAATGTAGCTGACACTTTCCAAGTGTCAGAAATATAGATAAACCTATTCTTTCTTTTTTGAAGGAATAGGTTTTTTTGTACATTTGAGAATGACTAATATTAAAACAATAGTTTTTGATTTATACAATACTTTGATTGAAATAAAAGAGCCTAGTAATTTCTTTCTAAAGTTATTCAGAACTTCCAAAAATGGGTTTGATTTGGAAGTAAAAGCATATTTACGACTTATTATGACCGTAGATATTGATGAACTAATGGATGTTTTACCAAGTGAGTTTGAAAATTTATATAATGAAAATAGGCATACTTTAGAGAGTGAATTACGTTCAGTTGTTGTTTATGAAGAAGTTATTGATATGCTTGAAGAGTTGAAAAAAGATTTTACTATTTTCTTGATTTCAAATTTAGCATCTCCTTACAAAGAGCCTACTTTTAAATTCGGTTTGGATAAATTTTTTGATAAAATGATATTTTCTAGTGATTATGGCTATGTGAAGCCTAATCAAGAAATATTTAAAGAAATAGAAATAATTGCTAAAAACAATCCTAATGAAATTTTGATGATTGGGGATTCTTTTAAATCAGATATTGTAGGAGCAAATACTATGGGATGGAATTATTTGCAAATAAAAAGAGATGGCAATATTTTAAAAGATTATGAAATCCAAAACTTAACTGAAATAAGAAAATTTATCTAAATTTGATGTTACATTATACAATCAAACTTATCTACTCCAATGCTACAAAAAACGCTATACTTTATCTTCATAATTGCATTTTTATTCTCTTGTACATCAAATACAGAAACAAAAGAAATTGTATCAACTCCAAAGGAAGAAACTACAAACTACGATAATCAGATAACTCAAATTAATGATGTGGCAAATCGCTATCTTGATTTAGGGCGTTTTAGTGGTACACTATTGATTGCTCAAAATGACTCTATTATCTTTAATAAAAGCTATGGTTTGGCAGATTATAAAACAGTCAAAGAATTTACAGACAGTACAGCCTTCAAAGTGGGGCATCTTTCTGAGCTTTTTACAGAAGCTATTATTAGAGATATGACAGAACAAGATTTGCTAAAATTGAATGAAAAAGTAACAACATATATTCCTCAAATAAAACAGGATTTTACAGTCGAAGAGCTATTAAATCATAAATCAAACCTTCAAACGATTGCCCAAATACAAGAATCGAATTCAAATAAAGCCTATTCATTGATTGATTATGTAAACTTATCAAAATCAAATAATCAAGAGAACAAAGTAACAGAAACTCAATCTGAATTAGATTATAATATTTTAGGATTAATTATTGAAAAAATCACGAACAAAACATTTTCAGAAGTTTTGGAAGACTATGCTCAAAAATGGAATTTAGAAAGCACTTACCTTCAAAAAACAGATACGACACATCTAGCCATTGGTTATTTATTCTATAATTATCGCAATCAAGGACTGAAAATAACGCCTTCGCCAAAGTATCAAGACAGTATGGCTTTTAGTAGTAGAGGAATTAAATCGACAGCAAAAGATGTTTTAAAGTTTGCGAATAATTTTGAAAATCAAAGCTTTGATGTAGAAGGATATTTGATGAATGACGGCTTTAGTTATTCGCTCAAAAAGGACACAGAAAAGCAACAAACAATTCTTATTTTGAGCAACCGTAAGCATCCAGTAGCAAGAGAAATGTCTGAAAGTATTGAAAAAATATTGGATAATGAAGAATATGAACTTCCTTTGCTGCGTCAAGAAATAGCTATTAATCCAAGTTTATTAAAAGAATATGAAGGAGTTTATGCCATGAACGAAAACATGAATCTGACTTTTGTAGCTGAAAGAGATAGTTTGTTTGTAGTCATGGGAGAAAACAAAGTAGAGCTAAAACCACAATCTGAAAATCAGTTTTTTATGAATGAGAGTGATGCTTCTATTCGTTTTGAGAGAGATGAGAATAATAAGGTCTCGAAAGCTATTTTGTTAGATGGTTTCTTGACAGGAAATACAATTTTGAAAGTTGAGGAATAGTTCATACTTTGAAAGTAAGTGTATTATTTAAGAAGTTGTTTAAGAATGTGAATTCTTCCATAGAATTGGGTTTGTAAATCCAATTCTACGGAAAAATAACCCAGCCTTTGTTGGTGTTTTAGCATAGCGACACCAACAAATAAACGTACAAAACCTATTCTTAAACAACTTCTAAGCAATTTCAAACCTCTAAAAATAAAAAAAAATGGCTTTAATTCTTCCTGTTCGTGGTTTTTCTCCAAAATTTGGTAAAGATTGTTTTCTTGCTCCTAATGCAACTATTGTAGGAGAAGTAGAAATGGGCGATAATTGTAGTGTGTGGTTTAGTGCTGTCGTTCGTGGCGATGTAAATTATATCAAAATTGGTCATCATACCAACATTCAAGACAACGCCACTATTCATGGAACTTATGAAACTGCTCCGACAACTATCGGAAATTATGTAAGTATTGGACATAATGCCATTGTTCATGGCTGTACGATTGAAGATAATGTTTTGATAGGAATGGGTGCAAGATTAATGGACGGTGTGATTGTCAGAACTGGAAGTATTGTAGCAGCAGGTGCAGTAGTTTTGGAGGGAACAGAGATTGAAAGTGGGTTTATTTATGCTGGAGTACCTGCAAAAAAAGTAAAGCCAATTGGAGAAAGAGGAGAAATGCTAGAGCGAATTGCGAATAATTATATTAAATATTCTGGTTGGTTTATGGAAGATAAGAAATAATAAAACAATCAAAATTTCCTTTTCCTATCAAAAGTTCTTATCTTTGTAACTCATTTTCAGATAGATATGTAAAATTCTGTAAATCAATAACTTACTAGGTTTTGGTTTGAGTTTTATCTCTTCTTAAAAATGAATTTTATTCAAATTATTTTATCACAGTTAAGAAACACCTTATAAGCATAATTTCTTTTATTTAGTTTTATCAAATTAATTAAAAAAAATGCTACAAAGGCAGGCACTCAGACAAGCCTGAAAGTAATTGTCATTTTTATTTTATTATATGAGTAATTCAAACACTTCAGCAGGCGAAATCAATTGGGAAGAATTAGAGTCTAACAAAACAGGCTTTGGTGCTGGCTACAAGGATTCACGCCAACAAGAACTAGCAGACCTTTACGAAGAAACTCTTACTGAGTTTTCAGAAAACGAACTTGTTACAGGTACAATCGTAGGTGTTACAGACCGTGAAGCTATCGTAAATATCGGTCATAAATCAGACGGACTTGTATCTCTTTCAGAATTTAGAGATTTACCAGAGCTTAAAGCTGGTGACCAAGTAACGGTTTATGTAGAGAAACAAGAAGACGCAAACGGACAAATTTTACTTTCTCGTCGTAAGGCAATGGCTCTTCAGGCGTGGAAAAAAATTGAGCAGTCGCATCAAGGCGACGAAGTTATCGAAGGAGTTATCAAACGCCGTACAAAAGGTGGTTTGATTGCAGATATTTTCGGTATTGAAGCATTTTTACCAGGTTCACAAATTGACGTTAAGCCAATTCGTGATTTTGATGTATATGTCGATAAGAAAATGGAATTGAAAGTTGTCAAAATCAATTATGCAAATGACAACGTAGTAGTTTCTCATAAAGTTCTTATTGAGAAAGACCTTGAAAAACAACGTTTACAAATCCTTGACAACCTTGAAAGAGGACAAGTATTGGAAGGTGTGGTTAAAAATATCACTAACTTTGGTGCTTTTGTTGATTTGGGTGGTGTAGATGGATTACTTCACATTACTGATATTTCTTGGGGACGTATTTCTCATCCAAACGAAATATTAGAATTAGACCAAAAACTCAATGTTGTTGTTCTTGATTTTGATGAAGATAAAAAACGTATTTCATTAGGTATGAAACAACTTCAAGAGCATCCTTGGGATTCGCTTGAGGCAAGTTTAGAAGTAGGTACAAAAGTAAACGGACGTATTGTGAATGTTGCTGATTATGGTGCATTCTTAGAAATCAAACCAGGTGTTGAAGGTTTGATTCACGTTTCTGAAATGTCTTGGTCGCAGCACTTGCGTAACCCACAAGAATTTTTGAGTATCAATGATACAGTAGATGCAGTTATCTTGACAATTGACCGTGAAGAACGCAAAATGTCATTAGGTATCAAACAACTTACTGAAGATCCTTGGACAAAAGAAGAAGTTAAAACAAAATATGCTTCTGGAGAGCGTCATACAGGAACAGTTCGTAACCTTACTAACTATGGTTTATTCTTAGAATTGGAAGAAGGAATTGATGGACTTGTTCATATTTCTGACCTTTCTTGGACTCGTAAATTCAAACACCCATCTGAATTTATTAAAGTAAACGAAAAATTAGAAGTTCAAGTATTAGAACTTGATACAGAACAACGTCGTTTGGCTCTTAGTCATAAGCACATGGAAGAAAATCCTTGGGATACTTTCGAAACTATCTTTACGCCAAACAGTGTACACAAAGGTACTTTAGTAAACAGAAATGATAAAGGAGCAAATATCGAACTTCCTTATGGTGTTCAAGGTTTCTCTTCTACAAAACACCTTACTTTGGAAGAAACAGGCAAAACTGCTGAAGTTGGAAACAACATTGACTTCAAAGTAGTAGAGTTTTCTAAAGACGAGCAACGCATTATCCTTTCTCACGTAGCTACTTACCGTAGTGGAAAAGACGAAACTGCTGCTCCAGCGAAAGCTAAGAAAGCAAAAGCTTCAAAAGGAGAGGCTAGTAAAGAAACTGCTTCAAAATCTAAAGACATGAAAAAATCTAAAGATTTAGAAACTACTAGTTCATTAGGAGATAATTCTGCACTTTCTCAGTTGAAAGACGATATGAAAGGCGACGAAAGTAAATAATTTATTCGTGTAGAATAATATATTTCTTTTAACGAAAAAACCCTTATTTCTTTATTGAAATAAGGGTTTTTGTGTTTTGCATTACTTCTAACTTCTGAAATCTATGCTGTTGTTGGTGTTTTAGCGATAGCGACACCAACAATCGCAAATTCTACTTTAAGAAAGGACATTTTGAAAATAACGTTTGAGCCACGTATTGGAAGCCTTATTTTTCCATTGAGAATCCAGTTGTTCTTTTATCTGAACTAAATTATCAAAAATAATCGTATCAGAAGTGATTTTTTGCTCAATGACGAGTTCTTTTAGTTGAGAAAGAGAAGTAATATTTATTTTTTCTTCTTTATCCAAATAAGCCACTTTAGTTCTGTCAAAGAGCGAGATTTTAAATTCATCTTCAATAGCTTTCATGAGTTCTACTGATTTATCGATAGAGCAACCTGTTGCTTTTGTAAGTTCTTCATTGACTGCCAAAA